>JALSLI010000154.1 GCA_026988395.1 Flavobacteriaceae bacterium
AAAGCGATTTTCAGCTTGTTTTTTATTGTTTTTAGTGCAATCTAAAATAGTTTTATCCATTAATTCACACAAATATAAGTCGTGTTTCATGGCAATTTGAACAGCATTTAAACTTTCGATAACCGAATCAAAATGCGAAACAACCATTACTTTGTTTTTTGGTGTAAGCTGTTCTAATTTTAAAGTAATTTTGGTGGAAATAAAAAGCGTTCCTTCGCTACCACAAATTAATTTAGATAAGTTAATATAGTTTTCATTACCTCCAAATAAACGAAATTTTAAAAGTGTATCCAACGCATAACCGGTATTTCTACGGTGAATACTTGGTTTTGGATAATTTTCTGTTATTTCTTTTTGATTTTCCGGTTTGCTTAAAATTTGATGGATTTTTTGGTATATTTTATTTTCTAAGGAATTTCCTTTTAGCTTTTCTAAAAAATCATTTTCATTAAGATGCTTAAAAGTGATTTTTGTACCATCACTTAAATAGCCTTCAATACAGATCACTTTATCACGAGTAACACCATATTTTATTGAAGTTGTTCCGGAGGAATTATTTCCAACCATTCCACCAATCATACATCGATTGGAAGTAGAAGTGTTTGGTCCAAAAAATAAACCGTAAGGTTTTAAATAGATATTAAGTTCATCACGTATTACGCCAGGCTCCACGGTAACGGTTTTTTCTTTTTCGTTAATCGAGATAATTGAAGTGAAATATTTCGAGAAATCGATAACAATTCCGTTAGTAACACATTGTCCGGCTAACGATGTTCCGGCAGTTCTTGGTGTTAACGAGAGTTGATTTTTATTAGCGAAAGCAATAATTTTTTTTAGGTCATTTTCATTTTTTGGACAAACGACAGCAAGAGGCAACATTCTGTAAACGGATGCGTCTGTTGCATAAATTATACGATGTAGATTATCGATAAACAATTCGCCTTTAAGGCTTTTTTTTAAGATGTTTAATTTTTCTTTTAACATAAGTTTATTCCACTACAGTGCCATTTAAAACCTTGTCTTTAGGCTGTAATAAAGTAACTTTTTCGCCTTCTTGGATACCTAAAATTAAACATTCACTCATAAAATTGGCAATTTGCTTGGGTTTAAAATTTACAACAGCAAGAACTTGTTTGTTTATAAGGTCTTCCTTTTTATATAAATAGGTGATTTGTGCAGAGGTTTTTTTTATGCCTAATGTACCAAAATCGATTTTTATTTGATAGGCAGGTTTTCGGGCTTTTTTAAAATCATTTACTTCTATAATCGTTCCGATACGGATATCTACTTTTTTAAAATCTTCAAAGGATATATTTTTATTCATAATTAATTAAGTCTTTTAATTCGCTTAAAATCATTGCTGTTGCTCCCCAGATAATCTCGTTTTTGTGTTTAAAACAAGGTACATTTACATTTTGCATATAAGATGTACTTAGTGTTTTAGATTGTAGAGTTAGCGGATTTATCAATTCGGATAAAGGGAATTCGATAATGCGATCTACTTCGTAATTTAATATAAAATTTGGTCTTTCATCGGTTGTAAAAACAAAAGGATGTACCCAAAAGTTGCTAGGCGGAATATAAGTTTTTGATAGTTCTTTTATAAATTTTAGTTTATTTGGTTGGATGCCGGTTTCTTCTTTTGCTTCGCGTAAAGCAGTTTGTAATAAACTGTTATCTTTTTTTTCTTTTTTTCCTCCTGGAAAACTGATTTGAGCAGCGTGTGTTCCGTTGTAATCAGCCCGTTTTGTTAAAAGAATGGAAAGTTCTTGTTTTTTATTTGGATAGACCAAAATTAAGACTGCGGCATCTCTCGGTTTCTTTTTTGCAATTACGTCATCTGTATATCTTAAACGCAAAGCAGGAGCAAGTTTTTTATGACTTTTCCAATCACTTAATGATGCGTTTTTTAGGATATTTTCTAGATGTGAAATTTTCTCATTAACCATAAATAACAGAATTAAAACAAAAATACGTAATTCCAATTTAATTGAAAGAATTATTATAAGTTTGCGACAGAAGTTTAACAAAATTAGATACATGAAAATCGGAATTGTTTTATATCCAACCTTTGGAGGAAGTGGCGTAGTAGCAACAGAATTAGGGATTGCTTTGGCAAATAGAGGATGTGAAGTCCATTTTATTACCTACAAACAACCGGTAAGATTGGATTTGTTAACTAAAAACGTCTATTATCACGAAGTGTTTGTTGAAGAATATCCTTTGTTTCATTACCAACCGTATGAGTTGGCTTTATCTACTAAATTAGTTGAAATCGCTGAGCGTTATAATTTAGATTTATTGCATGTGCATTATGCTATTCCGCATGCTTATGCAGCATATATGGCTCAGAAAATGTTAATGGAAAAAGGAAAATTTTTACCTTTTGTAACGACACTTCACGGAACTGATATTACCCTTGTCGGAAGTCATCCGTCATACAAAACAGCAGTTGAATTTAGTATTAATAATTCCGATGCTGTAACTGCAGTTTCCGATAGTTTAAGAGAAGATACATTGCGGTTATTTGATATTCATAAAGATATTAATGTTATTTACAATTTTATTGATGTGAATAAATATCCGCTTATTGAAGCAGACGAATGCGATAGAAGTCTTTTAGCCGATGAAAATGAACGAATAATAACACACGTAAGTAATTTTAGACCGGTAAAAAGGGTCGAAGATGTGGTTAAAATTTTTGAGAAAATTCAAAAGAAAATTCCTGCAAAACTACTTTTGGTTGGAGATGGTCCTCAGCGAGAGAAAATAGATATTTTATGTAAAAAAATGGGTATAAAAGATAAGGTAATTTTTCTTGGAAACTCCAATGAAGTCAATAAAATTTTATGTTATTCCGATTTGTTTTTGCTGCCTTCGCAAACTGAGAGTTTTGGTTTGGCAGCCCTAGAAGCAATGGCTGCTAGAACGCCGGTGATTTCATCAAATTCCGGCGGTTTACCCGAAGTTAATTTACACGGAATAACCGGGTTTTTAAGCAATGTTGGTAATATTGATGAAATGGCAAATAATGCAATTGCCATTTTAAAAGATGATGCTGTTTTAGAGGATTTTAAAAATCGAGCTAAATCGCATTCTCAAAAGTTTACTTTAGAGCAAATTTTACCTCAATATATTGCAGTTTATGAAAATATTTTAAAGGAAAAAATTATGTAAAAATTGATTGGCTTTGCTTTCAAGGTGTAAAATAAAAATTACAATAATATAATCTCTTTTTATTGTAACTTTTTTAATAAAAACTTAACAAACTAATAACGTACCTTTGTAAAACAATAAAACTATTATCTATATGAAAAAATTTAGCATACTTTTAATGCTGTTTATGATTATGTTTACCATGACAGCTCAAGATCAAGCCGATTATAAAGGCGAACGTACTAAAATAAATGATTTAGTACACACCAAGTTAAAAGTGCAATTTGATTTTGCAAAACGCCAAATGCCGGGTGAGGCATGGATTACACTGAAACCGCATTTTTATCCTACAAACGAACTAACCTTAGATGCTAAGGCAATGCAAATTAATGCTGTAAAAAGAAATGGTAAGGATTTAAAATACGATTATGACGGTAAAAAATTAAAAATAAAGTTAGGGAATACCTATGCTAAAGATGAAAAATATACCGTTTATATTAATTATATTTCAAAACCCGAAGAAATTAAATCGGAAGGTTCTGCCGCAATAACCGATGAAAAAGGATTGTATTTTATTGATCCTGATGGAACAGACCCAAACAAACCTACCGAAATTTGGACTCAAGGCGAAACAGAATCAAACAGTGTTTGGTTTCCTACCATCGATTCACCTAACCAAAAATCTACAGAAGAAATATACATGACAGTTAATGATAAATACAAAACATTGTCTAATGGTTTGTTGGTCTCACAAGTAGAAAATGGTGACGGAACCAGAACCGATTATTGGAAAATGGATTTGCCACATGCACCGTATTTATTTTTTATGGGTGTTGGTGATTTTGCTATTGTAAAGGATTCGTATAACGGCTTACCTGTAAATTACTATGTAGATCATGAATACGAACCTTATGCTCGAGAAATCTTTGGCAAAACACCTAAAATGATTGAAACTTTTGAAAAACTTACAGGTGTAAAATATCCTTGGCAAAAATACGATCAAATGGTTGGTTATGATTATGTAAGTGGAGCAATGGAAAACACTACTGCTGTCTTACACAGTACGGCTGCTTACCAAACAAGTGGTCAATTGATAGATAATAACCGCTGGGAAGATGTTATTGCTCATGAATTATTTCATCATTGGTTTGGTGATTATGTTACAGCAGAAAGCTGGGCAAATTTAACGGTAAATGAATCTTTTGCAAATTATAGCGAATATCTTTGGAGAGAAAATGAATACGGAAAAGACCATGCAGATGCACATCGTCATCAAGATTTACAAGGTTATTTTATGGGAGGAAATGAAAATAAAAAATTAGTTCGTTTCCATTATAATAATGAAATGGATTTATTTGATGGAGTAAGCTATAATAAAGGAGGAGGAATCTTACATACGTTACGAAATATATTAGGAGACAAAGCCTTTTTTGCAGGTTTACATAAATATTTAACCGATAATAAATTTAGTACAGGTGAAGCACATCAATTGCGTATCGCCTTAGAAAAAGTTTCCGGTAGAGATTTAAATTGGTTTTTTGATCAATGGTATTTTGGTGCCGGTCATCCGGAATATGATGTAACTTACAGTTATGATGCTACAAAAAAACAAGCAACTGTAAAAGTAAAACAAACCGGAAAAGTCTTTAAAATGCCAATTAAAATTGATGTTTATGATGGTAACACGCCAAAAACATATACTGTTTGGATTGATAAAGCCGAAGAAGTTTTCGGATTTAAAGTAGATGGTGAACCAAAATTAATCGATTTTGAAAAAACAAAATCTGTTGTATGTAAAATTAAAGATAATAAAACAGATGCAAATTATATTTTTCAATACAATCATGCACCAAGTTACGAAAATAGGAGAGAAGCTGTTGAAAAAATGGGAGACAAAACTTCTGCCGAAGCAATATCGTTGTTAAAAAAAGCAATAAATGATCCATATTTCGGTATCCGAATTTTGTCTTTAAAGAAAATAGATCTTTCAAAACCGGAATATAAATCCTTAGTTAAAGACGTTCGTAAATTAATAGAAAATGATCCAAAAACTTTAGTGCAAGCAGCAGCAATTAAAACGTATGCTAAAGTAGCAACTGCAAAAGATTTACCGTTGTTTGATAAATTAATGAATAGCAAATCATATGCCGTAAAAACTGCTGCATTAAATGCAATCTATAAATTAGATGCTCAAAAAGGACTCGCATTGGCAAAACAAATAACCGATGAAACGGAGAAGAAAAACATGAAAAATGCTTTAATAGCCATTTTTATTAAAGAAAAAGATGATTCGCAAATGCCTTTTATTGCAAAATATATTTTAAACGGTATGTTTATGAATCCTGATGCAGATGCTCAAATGATGTACGGAATGGCTTTGCAAAACTTAATGACTTCCAATAATATGGAAGCCGCAAAAGTTTTTATCGATGATGCCGTAGATAAAGGAATTAAATTTAAACAATACGGAGCCGATAAAATGATTTTACAATTGTTAGGGCGTTACAGTCAGGTACAATCTGAGACAAAAAATGTAAACAAAGATGCCATTGTAGAAATGATCAATAAAGGTATTAAGAAGATTAATCAGTAGTAGATTATCGTTTTTTTACTTATAAAATTCCCGAGTTTTTAACTCGGGATTTTTTTGTTTTTTAGCTCAAAAAACCCACAGAAAACCATTCCGGAAACCACAATTTTAACGCCTCAGATACCGCACAAATAACCATATCCAAAAATATTTTAGAAATAGTGTTAAAGAAAAGAAAGCTACTTTACAAGTTGTTTTAAACACAATCAAAAAATATTGTCTTTTCAAATAAATTTGGGCAATGGAACAAAATTTGTATATTTGTTATAATAAAATTAAAGTTATGGATTTAAGAATATCACAATTAGAGCTTATAGAAATGCTCTTAAAAACAAAAAAAGAATCTGTTTTAAATAAAGTTAGAATACTTTTAGAAGCAGAACAGCCAAAACGTATCAGTTTGGAACAATACAATAAAGAAATTGATGAAGCAGTAAAAGATATTGAAAATGGCGAATATTACACACAAGAAGAAGCTCGAAAAATAGCAAGTCAATGGTAAAAATAGTCTGGCGTAAAAAAGCGTTAGAAGAGTTAAATAATATCTACAAAAGTATAAAAAAAACTTCGCCACAATCTGCAATTAAAGTTATTGATGAAATTTTAACTACTACTGATAAATTAGAATTATATCCCCAAATTTACCCATTAGATAGATTTAAAATAGGTAATGATGGAACTTTTCGTGCTTTTGAAAAATATAGTTATCGAATAACGTATCGAGTTTTAAAAACTGAAATATCAATATTAAGAGTACGTCATACAAGTAGAGAGCCATTAGAATATTAAACAGAATAATTACCATCGATTAGATCTTTCAATTAAAATCTCGTTCCATAAGATTGTATAACATAACAAAATATGCTCTAATGTTTGTTATGTTCTGAAACCCACAGAAAACCATTCTGGAAACCACAATTTTAACGCCATAAAAGTTACCATAACAATTAAAAACCAACGGATTAATCCATCGCCTTTATTTACAGACCACCTGCTGGCAAACCAAGCACCAAGAGCATTTCCTATTGCCATAATAAAACCGATAGCATAATCAATTTTGTCATTATAAGCATAAATGGCTAATGCCGAAAGTGTGTAAAAAATAACCACAATAGCTTTTATTGCGTTGGTCTTTACTAACTTGATTTTACTAATACTATGCAATGCTAAAATGATAAAAATTCCGGTTCCGGCTTGTATAAATCCACCGTAAATACCAATAAAAAAGAAAATAATTAATTGTAGGTAAAAATATTTTCCGCTTGTTTGTTCTTGCGTAATTTCATCGGTTATTTTGGGTTTAAAAATCATGTAGGCAACCACTAAAAGCATTACAATACCAAGAATTTTATTAAAAATTTCATCTTTAAAATAAATAGAGCCCAAATAAGCACCGATAACAGAACCAAATAGAGCCGAAATACCCAGCCACAAACCAAAAGGAAACGGATTAATATTTTTACTTTTAAAACCTGCGGTTGAAAAAAAATTCTGAATTAAAATTGCAATCCTGTTTGTTCCGTTCGCAACAGATGAAGGCAAACCCATAAAGATTAACATTGGCAAGGTAATTAATGAACCACCACCCGAAATCGTATTAATAATTCCGGCAATAAAACCAATTAATATAAGATAAATGTATTTTTCCAAATTATCGTTTTAAAGTACTTTCAATTGCCAAACCAAAAAAATCTTGAAGCGTATAACCTGCTTGCATCGCTTGTTGAGGTATAATACTGGCTTCCGATAATCCCGGAACGGTATTCATTTCTATAAAGTGAGGTGTGTCTCCAACAAAAATAAAATCCGATCTGGTCATTCCTTGCATACCTAAAACACGATAAATTTTTGCTGCCATTTCGGCTAAAACTTCTTTTTCTTTTTCTGAAATCCTAGCAGGAGTAATTTCTTGCGATTGTCCTAAATATTTTGCTTCATAATCAAAAAAATCATTTTCCGAGACAATTTCGGTCATCGGCAAAACTTCAATTTTTCCATTAAAATCATGCACACCAACCGAAATTTCTTTTCCATCTAAAAACGATTCAATTAAAATTTCATTACTTTCGGTAAAAGAGTATTCCATTGCTTTAAGCAAATTTTCTTTTTTATATACTTTGGAAACTCCATAGCTCGAACCGGCAGAATTGGCTTTTACAAAACAAGGCAATCCTAATTTTTCTACTATAAAATCAAGGTCAACAGCATCACCTTTATTAAGGTAAACCGATTTTGCTACCGGAATATTATATGCTTTTAAAACACTTAAAGTATCGCGTTTGTTAAAGGTTAATGCCATTTGGTAAAACGGTGCCGAAGTATATTTTAAGTCCAATAAATCAAAATATGCCAAAATTCTACCGTTTTCTCCGGGATTACCATGAATCGCATTAAAAACACAATCAAATTTAATTTTTTCATTGTTTATTGTAGCGGAAAAATCACTTTTATTGATGTCTATTTTTTTTCCGTTAACCGGAATAAACCATCTTTCAGGAAGAATATGTACCGGGAAAACACGATATTTAGTAGTATCAAGATGTTTTACCACTACATTACCCGATTTTAAAGAAATTTCCTTTTCGGAAGAATAACCTCCCATAATGACGGCAATATTTTTTTTTGCAGGCATAAATTTTTGAATTAGTTTGTTGTCAAAAAAATTAGTTCAGAACAAAACTACAAAAAAAATAATGTACATTTGCTCATATTATTTCATTTAAAGTAAAACTATGTCTATCGTAAAATACTTAACAAGTAAAACTTTTTTTAAAACGATTGGTAAAATGCTAATCTTAACTGTTATTTTAATTTTTATATTAAAATATTGGTTGAGTTGCTCAACCAATCACGGTCAGAAAATACCTGTTCCAAACTTGTCTAAAATGTCATTATTAAAAGTGAAAGATACTTTAAGCAAACTAAATTTAAATTATGTCGTGCAAGATACTACAAGCTATAATCCTAAATATCCACCTTTAAGTGTTATTGAACAAGATCCGGAATTTGGCGAGTTTGTAAAAGAAAACCGTAAAATATATTTAACACTTAACCGAAACGGATATCGTGATATTGTAGTGCCCGATTTATTAGGGAAAACGAAAAGACATGCCGAGTCCGAATTACGTTCAAGAGGTTTTAGAATAGGTACTTTTTCATATGTTCCCGATCGTGGAAAAAATGTGGTTAGAGGTTTAAAATATAAAGGGAAAAGATTAAAAGCAGGAGATAAAATTCCTAAAAATGCTAAAATTAACTTAATTGTTGGTGATGGTAAAGGACATGTGAAGATGGATACAATAAAGAATGATACAAATGGAATCTAACGATAATTTTGATGTAGAAGAAGATTTATACGAACATTATAAATTTGTAGCAACCGATGGGCAAGAACCATTACGTGTCGATAAATTTTTAATGAATTTTATCGAAAATGCAACTCGTAATAAAATTCAGCAAGCTATAAAAAACGGCAATGTTTTAGTAAATGATAAAACGGTTAAATCCAATCATAAGATAAAACCAAAAGATGAAGTACGTGTGGTTTTAGCACATCCGCCACGTGAAAATGTCTTGGTGCCCGAAAATATTCCAATAAATATTATTTATGAAGATGATGACCTTCTGGTAGTTGATAAAGAAGCCGGAATGGTAGTGCATCCCGGACACGGAAATTATACCGGAACACTCGTAAATGCCTTGGTTTATCATATTAAAAACTTACCTAAAAATTCTAATGAACGTCCCGGATTGGTACATCGAATTGATAAAGATACCAGCGGTTTGTTAGTGGTTGCTAAAAATGAGGAAAGTATGACACATTTAGCAAAGCAATTTTACGATAAAACAACCGAAAGATTATATTATGCCTTAGTTTGGGGAGACGTAGCAGATGACGAAGGTACGATTGAAGGTAATATTGGCAGAAGTTTAAAAAACCGTTTGCAAATGAGTGTTTTTCCTAATGGCGAATTTGGGAAACCGGCAATTACACACTATAAAGTTTTAGAGCGTTTTGGTTATGTAACCTTAGTGCAATGTCAGTTAGAAACAGGAAGAACTCATCAAATTAGA
>JALSLI010000155.1 GCA_026988395.1 Flavobacteriaceae bacterium
AGAAAGGCAAAAAGAAGAAATAAAAATTTAAACTTTTACCTAAAAACAAAAAAAAACACCTAAAATGCATTTTAGGTGTTTTTTTTGTTTGTAATCGGAACTTTAACAAGTAAATAACCATTTAAAAATCAATAAATTACTTCATATTGTCAAAAAAATAATCATGCCTTTTTATATTTACAATCATAGGATGATCATATGCTTTATACAGCATTTATAATGTCAAAAAGTTAGCTGCCTTCATTAAAAGTACCAAAACATCCATAAAAACAAGCGTCGGTATTGCTTAAAGCAACACCGACGTTGATAATTAGTATTTGATTAAAATTTATACTTATCTTCTCTTATTAATAAAGTAGATATTCTAAGTTGTAGCAATAAAACGTTTTAAAATATTTATTTATACTCTACTCTATTTTTTAATCTTTTTTACAAATGAATCACCTCATCATAAGCGGCAGCAACAGCTTCCATTACTGCTTCACTCATTGTTGGATGTGGATGAATAGTTTTTAAAACTTCGTGACCTGTAGTTTCTAATTTTCTACCTAAAACTGCTTCTGCAATCATATCGGTTACTCCTGCTCCAATCATATGACAGCCCAACCATTCGCCATATTTTTTATCAAAAATCACTTTTACAAATCCGTCTTTTGTTCCGGCTGCAGTCGCTTTTCCGGATGCAGAGAACGGAAATTTACCAACTCTAATATCCAATCCTTTTTCTTTACATTGCTTTTCGGTTAAACCAACACTGGCAATTTCAGGAGTTGCATAAGTACAACCCGGAACGTTTCCGTAATCAATAGGTTCTACCTCTAAACCGGCAATTTTTTCTACACATGTAATTCCTTCCGCGGAAGCAACATGAGCCAAAGCAGGTCCCGGAACTACATCTCCAATTGCATAATATCCGGGAAGATTAGTTTGGTAATAATCATTTACAATAATTTTATCTTTATCTACCACAATACCAACTTCTTCTAATCCGATATTTTCAATATTGGACTTAATTCCAACAGCAGATAATAATACATCTGCTTCTAAAGTCTCTTCTCCTTTTTTAGCTTTTACCGTTGCAACAACGCCGTTTCCGGAAGTATCCACAGCTGTTACGCTCGCATTGGTTTTAATTTTTATACCTTGTTTTTTTAACGAACGTTCAAATTGTTTAGATACCTCTTCATCTTCTAACGGAACGATATTTGGCAAATATTCGATAATTGTAACTTCGGTTCCCATACTATTGTAAAAGTATGCAAACTCTACTCCGATTGCTCCGGAGCCAACAATAATCATTTTTTTAGGTTGTTCCGGTAAGGTCAATGCTTGTCTGTAACCAATTACTTTTTTACCGTCAATTGGCATAAAAGGCAATTCTCTAGATCTTGCTCCGGTAGCAATAATAATATGATCAGCACTGTATTCGGTTGTTTTACCTTCTGCATCGGTTACATCTACTTTTTTTCCGGGTTTTATCTTCCCGAAACCATTAAGGACATCAATTTTATTTTTTTTCATTAAAAATTGTACACCTTTACTCATTCCTTCGGCAACATTTCTACTGCGTTTTACCACAGCCGAAAAATCTTTATCAATTGCTTCTGCTTTTAATCCATATTCGTCAACATGTTTAAGATAATCATAAACTTGTGCGGATTTTAACAATGCTTTGGTAGGAATACATCCCCAATTTAAGCAAATACCACCTAAATTTTCTTTTTCTACAACAGCAACTTTAAAACCTAATTGCGAAGCTCTAATAGCAGTAACGTAACCTCCGGGACCACTACCAATAATTATAATATCGTATTTCATTATTTTTTATTTTAAGGAATGATTAATTCGTTTATTTTTAACTCTTGCAAAATTAAAAAATTACTTTGCCAAATTTAGTTTTTTATCATTTTATTTTTACGATAATCATATTCGATAAAAGGTTCAATATCTACCAATGTTGTGTGTAGATAAGCTCTAAATTCTACATCATTACCGATTTTTTTTCGATATTTCTCGTAAGATCCAAATGAGCCATCTTGATTTTGTCGACTTAACAAACTGTTAAAACTTTGCTTAAATTCATGTGTTTTTGTTTGGCCTATTAAAACTTGACAAGTAAGTAATTCACCAACCAGATCATCATTATTTTTAGCTTCAAATTTTTTAATAATTTGTGGTAAAATTTTGGAAAGATAACTTAAATCCTCTTTATCAAAACGATTCTGAGTTAATGAATTACCATAATCATAAGCTGCAAACACAAAATGCGTGAGAACATAAGCGTTTGCACGATTGTAGAATTCTAAGGACTTCTGATAATCTATTGGTCCTTTTAATTTTTTGGCGTATAGCAATTCGGTAGGTTTTTTTAATTTAAAATAATCATAATATTTATCAAATACTGCTCGTTGCCATTCGCCACGTAATTTCATATGGTCGTCCATTCGTTTTTTTATTTTAGAAAATTCCTTCTCGTAATTGGTAATATCATATCCTAATTGGTCTAATAACCACATAATTCGCATATACGACATACTATTTTTTTTAAATAATTTATCGTTTACTTTTGCCATATTATGGAATTCCTTTTGTTCGATTTTAGCAAAAACAGGTTGTAATTTCAGAGTAATTTCTTTGTCGGTTTCTTTATTGTGGTAGTATTTTTTCAATTTAAGAAACAAACCGAGATATTCGGCTAAAAACTTTTTATCGGCCAATCCTTTATTACGAATATCGTCTAAATCAAAATGTAAATTATTTGCAAATTTTTTGGTTCTTTTTACAGCATCTTCAACCGTATTTTTTCCTACTTTTTGTTTTACAAGATGCTGCTTAGACGAAGTCTTTAACGTTTTAGAAACTTTTTTAGCTTTATTTACTTCTTTTTTTTGTCCGGAAATACAACTAACAGAAATAACCAATATTAATAATAAAAGAAAAGTTTTTTTAATCATATCAATCAAATTTTATTGCTTTTACAGGAGAAATTTTACTTACTAAATAAGTTGGTAAAATTAACATTAGTAAACACAAAATTAAAGTGCCAAGATTTAAGAATAAAATATATTTTAAAGAAAGGTAAAACGGAATGTGATTTACATAATAATTATCTGGATCCAAATGAATAAAACGAAAAGTTTTTTCGAGATATATAAGTCCTAAACCAATTAAATTTCCCCAAAAAATGCCTTTAAGGATTAAATATCCTGCATTGTATAGAAATATTTTCCGAATACTTTTATTCGTATTTCCCAGAGCTTTTAAAATACCTATCATTTGAGTTCTCTCTAAAATTAAAACCAAAAGAGCTGTTATCATATTAATTCCTCCGATAACAATCATAATAAAAATAATCAGTGTAATATTTACATCAAACATACTAATCCACTCAAAAATATCCGGAAATTTCTCTGTAATTGGCACGGCATCAATTAACGGATCAATGTTTTGATAAATTTTGTTGGTAACTGTATCTAAATTATCAAAATCATCGATTAAAATTTCAATGGTTCCTACTTGATTGGGTTTCCATTTATTAAGTCTTTGTATGATTTTTAAATCGCCTATAACGTAATGTGAATCAAATTCTTTAATACCGGAATTATAAATACCTGAAATTGTAAAACTCCTCGCCTTAGCCTTAATATCGTTGGAATCTTTGATAAACCAAGTAACAATTTTATCTCCTACTTTTAAGTTTAATTTGTTTGCTAAAAAGGAAGAAATCAAAACGGTATTTGTTGTTTTATTTTTTGTAAATTGAGGCAAGCTACCTTTTTGCAAATAATCTTTAAAAAAAGACCAATCATAATCAGACGAAACACCTTTAAATACCACCATTTCAAAATCTTTTGGTGTTCTAATCATTGCATTTTTAGTTGCTGTACTTTGTATCTTTTTAACACCATTAACCTGTTTTAGTGTTTGCAACAAAGTGCTGTCTAAAACGATAGGAATAGTTGTATTTTCCGATTCACTTTGATTAAATTTTTGCAATAAAATATGACCATTTAAACCGGAAATTTTATCGCGTATTTTATATTTTAATCCCAAACCGGTGGCAACAGAAATGAGCATTACAATCATCCCTAATGCAATTGCGACAATAGCAATTTTTATTATTGGTGAAGAAATACTACTTTTATCCTTTTTATTGGCAATTATACGTTTTGCTATAAATAACTCGTAATTCAATCTGTTTATGCTATTAAATATTCGTTTCAAAAGTACCTATTTTTTTTCGGTTATGGTTTCAATTTTATTGGTTTCTTGTTCCGGAGGGAAAAACAATTCGGTTAAACCGGAAAAATTAGCCGTTACAACAAAAGATTTATATATAGTAAACAAAGAAATCATTCCGGGAGCCAACCAAACAAAACAATATGTAAAACAGATAGGAAGTCAAAATTTTGCCGTTGTAGCAAATCAGACAAGTCTTATAAAAAAAGACGACAAAGACATTCATTTGGTAGATTTTTTACATCAAAAATTCACGAATCAACTAAAAAAAGTTTTTGCTCCTGAACACGGTTTCAGAGGAAAAGCAGACGCCGGAGAACATGTTAAAAACGGAATAGACAGCAAAACTAAATTGCCGATTATTTCGTTATACGGAAAAAACAAAAAACCAACTTCCGAGCAATTAAAAGGAATAGAAATAATTATTTTTGATATTCAAGATGTTGGTGTTCGGTTTTACACATATATTTCAACGCTACATTATGTTATGGAAGCTTGTGCCGAAAATAACATTAAATTAGTTGTTTTAGACAGACCAAATCCTAATGCACATTATATCGATGGTCCTCTTTTAGAAAAAGAACAAAAATCCTTTGTTGGCATGCATCCTGTACCTTTGGTTTACGGTATGACAATAGGCGAATATGCCAAAATGATTAATGGAGAGAAATGGTTGGAAAATGGTGTGCAGTGTGATCTAACAGTCATTCCTATAAAAAACTATACACATAAAAGTAAGTATGTTTTACCTGTAAAGCCTTCGCCTAATTTACCAAATGCAAAAGCAATAAATTTATATGCAAGTTTGGCTTTTTTTGAAGGTACCAATGTAAGTTGCGGAAGAGGAACAAAAAAACAATTTCAAATTTTTGGCTCGCCTTATTTACCGAAAGAAAAATTTCCTTATACTTTTATTCCGAAATCTAATTTTGGAGCGAAACATCCTAAACACGAAGGAAAAAAATGTTTTGGAAAAAATTTAGAACAAACTGCCTATCTAAATACACTCCGTTTAAATTGGTTGCTGGAAACATATCGCAATACAAAAGATACATCGAAATTTTTTAATCCGTTTTTTAAAAAATTAGCAGGAACTACAAAATTGCAAAAGCAAATTGAGCAAGGTTTAACCGAAATAGAAATAAAAAATTCTTGGCAAAAAGATTTAACCGAATTTAAGAATACACGCAGTAAGTATTTAATGTATCCTTGATTGACTTTAAGAAAAAAAGTTTATTTACAATATAAATATTGGATGTAACATTCCTAAATCAGAAATCCTAAATCAGCAATGTCTAAATCTATAATTCTACGTTAAATAATCAAACTGACAACGATTATTTTCTTCATCGCGTCTTGCCCATTTAATTCCTTTTATACCTTTTAGTTCACGCATAAAACCTTCGATAAAACCCCAACCTGTCCAACAAACCGAATGCTGTATCGGACCTAAATCAGTTCGTTTTAAAATACTATAAAAAACACAATTACAAATAAATGCTTGATTATCTTCTTTTAAAATTTGTTGTGCAAATCCCAAATCATTTAAAGTAGTAGTAAGAACCATATCGTATTCAGATGGATCGTGTTTTGCCATAATTGCCGATGCCAATTCTCTACCTACTTGGCGTAAAATAGCAAAAGATGCTTTTTTACTTAATAAATTTGTAGTTGATTCAGCAAAAGCGTACACAATATCTTTCCCTTTTGCTCCTTCTTCAACATTAATACCGTTTAAAACTATTTTAACGGCTTTCTCACCAATAACATCGGTCATTAAACCTATTAGAGTATCAATGACTTCTTTTGTAATTTCTCCTTTGATTTTAGTATTTTCCATATTGATTTTTAGTTATCGAGACAAATATAAAAAAAATAAACAAAAAAAGAGCACAAACATGTACTCTTTAAAGTTAATTAATATTTAAGGGGATTTTCTAGTAACTAATTACTTTTTATGTCTAGATTCAGAAGAAACACTTACTTTTTTTCTTCCTTTTGCACGTCTTCTTGCTAATACTTTTCTTCCGGTAGCACTTGCCATTCTTTCTCTGAATCCGTGTTTATTTCTTCTTTTTCTCTTTGATGGTTGGTACGTTCTTTTCATTTTTAAATATCTTTATAACTGGTGAACAGTTTCGTTTATTTTAAATATTTTGCAAATATACAATTAGTTTTATTATGTGCAACTTTATTAAAAAATTATTTTTTATTTTTTTTAAATGCAATCACTTTCATTTCAATCAATAAATTTGGATGCGGTAATTGATGTACGGCAACGGTTGTTCTGGTAGGTCCATCGTGATTAAAAAAGCTACCGTAAACTTCGTTATAGTCGTTAAAATCTTTCATATTTACCAAAAAAGTAGTTACATCTACAACATCTTTTAAAGTACAATCTGCTTCTTTTAAAATGGCTTCTATATTTTTGATAACTGCTTTGGTTTGTTTTTTTATATCCAAATGCACATTTCCTTCTAAATCTACAAAAACACCTTCATGTGTATTATCTTTTCTTCTAGAACTCGTTCCGGAAACAAAAACAAAATCACCTACTTTTTTATAATGCGGATATTTCCCTAAAGGTTGTGCTTTCTCTTTTAAAACTTCCGATTTTATCGTTTTTGTCATTTTATACTGTTTTTGTTTTATTTGCTTTAATCTTGGAAATTAATTCGTTTTTTGCTTCTTCATTTTCGCCAAAAAGCCAATTTAACACATTGGTACTCCAAATATCATTATACTGCTGTTCGTTTAAAATTCCTTCTTCAAGAGCCAAATCTAAAATTTTTCCGGGATAGGAAGATTGTGCTTCACTTTCCATTTCTCCTAACGGATATGGATCATCTAATCCCATAATAATTTGATCTACACCTTGCCTTTTTAATAACAATTCCAACGAAAAAGTATCGTGCACCAAAGTATCAAAATAAATATTTTTATGTCCTACGGCTTTTCTTGGATGTACTTTACCCTTAAACAAATCCGGTCTGCCATCAAATCCTTGAATTCTTCTGCCCAAATTCATTTGTGCCAGCTGTCCGCCATGGGCAAAACTAACACGAATGTCTTTATACTTATCTTGCATCCCTTCTAAGGTATAAAAATGATATGCGTCACCACATTGTGCCAGCATCCAAATTAAATGAAATCGCCAATTACGATCTTCTAATTTTATCATTTTATCACCATCATAAGGATGTATCTGAATGGCTAATTTGTATTTATTTGCCATTTCAAAAATAGGAGCATTATCTTCGTTAAAAATCACACGCCATTTTCCGGTAGTATCCATATAATGTGTAGGAAGACATAATACACGTAAGCCAAGTTCTTCTACACATCGTTCCATTTCCCACAATGCACCACGAACAAAAGCAGGTTGTATAACAAAACCACAAGTGAATTTTGATGGATGTTCACGTTGCACTTGTGCATTGAAATCATTCTGAAATCGCAAAGCTTCTTTCATTAAATCATAAGTTAAAGCATTGCCGTAAAGTTGTGATAAATTTAAAACAACTGCGTGATCGATGTTGTTTTTTTTCATCCATTCCAGTTTTTCATTTAAAAAGAAGCTAGAATCGGTAACCGGTCTTTTCCAGCCTTTTTGCAACATAAATTTGCGATCTTCATCAACCCAAAAAATTTCTTTTTCACGCATAAAATCCGGTATCTGCTCCGGATAAGGCAATAAATGCGAGTGACCGTTAATTCGTATTTTATCCATATTTATTTTTTATAAAGATAGTACTTTCTATCGAATTAATTATGTTTATTTAATTCCTTCTTTTTATCATATGCAATTAACAAACTCACCATTTTACTATAACTTTTAATTCCGTGCCGTTGGTTGTTTGATTTTAAAAAAGCATCATAAAACTTTTTAAAATAAGGCTCTACAGGATTTTTATAATATCGCCAAAATCTTCTACTCTCACGATAATTTAAACGTACTCCTTTTGGTATTCTACCGACAATTTCTTTATAAATTTCCTTATCGGAAACATAAATCGCATTCAAACAATAATTTAAAGCCATTAAATCCGCACTATATTCCAAAAGTAAATTGTCACTATTTATACAAGCAAGATAACCAATAAAATTTGCATCACTTTCTTTTGCATAACCAACTTGATGTGCTATTTCGTGTGTAGCAACAATAGGAATATTATATTTTGGAACCATATAATTAACCTGAGCTTCATTAGTAAATGGATTTAAATATCCCGAGAATCCCATATAAGTTAAAGGCAAACTATATAGTGATTTTTTTACTTTTCCGTAAGGATAATTTAATTGCGGATATCGTTTTGACAAATTAGAATAAGCCTTATCGGAATACAACAATAATTCAGGCAAAGACTCTTTTACTTTTACGGGCAACGTATCATTTTGCGTTAATTTAAAATGAGTTTCTTGTACATTTATTAACAATTTTTCTGTAACTAAAGTCAAATCTTCTAAATCATACTTCTTCAAAGGTAAATTTAAGTTCTCGCTTAAAGATAAACGGTAATAATTAAAACCCCAAAGCAAGTGAAAAACAAAGTAAACTACTGATAAAATTGCTGTAAAATGAAGTATGGAATATTTCCAATTCTTGGCTTTACTTTTTATAAATCGAATGCTTTTATAAACCAACCACAAACCTGCAAAAAAATAGAGAACATCACCAACTGAAAAAGGAATCCAACCAAACAAAATCCTTAAAAATGAAGCTATATACGAATAAATTCCATTAGAATAATACTGTTCTACAAGCACAGGATGCTGTCTCAAATAATAAACAAATCCTATTTGAACAACCAAAAAAACACTCGCTATTCGTTGCCATTTTTGCATGTTTCAAAGGTACGTTATTTTTCTTATTTTATAAAACTAAGAAAATCACTTATGCATATTTATTTCTAAAAACACAAAACCAATAAACATCACTTACTCATAAACAAACAATTAAGTTATTAACTGATTTTTTATGTTATTAACAAAGTTGTAAACTACTTTTTCAACAAAAAATTGTATAATTTTACACCCAAAATGCAAGTAAGAATTCAATTTTAAAATTTACATTTGTCCTATGGAAAAATCAAAAACATTTGCTTCTAAATTTAACAATCCTTCAAAAGTAATCGCTTTTGAAAAAGGAAAATTACCACCACAAGCGGTTGATTTAGAACAAGCTGTTTTAGGAGCCATGTTAATTGATAAAAAAGGTGTAGATGATGCTATAGATATTTTAACGCCGGATTCTTTTTATAAAACCGAACACCAACATATTTACGAAGCTATTTTCGATTTATTTAAAGATTCACAACCTATTGATATTTTAACTGTAACCGATAGATTAATCAAAAATGGAAAATTACAGCTAGCAGGTGGCGAAGTTTATCTTATTGGTTTAACTCAAAAAGTAGCATCTTCCGCACACGTAGAATTTCATGCAAGAATTGTACTGCAAAAATACATTCAACGTAAGTTAATTACTATTTCTAATGATATTATTGAAGAAGCTTATGATGAAACTACTGATGTATTTGATTTACTAGATAGTGCG
>JALSLI010000156.1 GCA_026988395.1 Flavobacteriaceae bacterium
GTATTCCTTTCCTTGCGGATTGATACGTTTATCAAATTCTTCAATCCAATTGCTGTTGCTATAAAACCAACGAACATTCCGATTAAGACTTCTTTTTTGATGTTTGGGTGTTTTTTCATTTATGAGTGTGTATTTAATTTTCATTTAATCTTGTGTTTTTTACAATTCTTTCTTTTGTTGTAATTGTTGGCAAATACTTTCGCAACAATTCTTTATTCGTTTTATCCTTTTTATCAAATAATATTTTAGGTTTTAATTTGTTTGAATTCGACTTATCAAACTTAAAATTCTCTTTAAGAGTTACCTCATAATAGTATTCGGTTTTTGAATTTTCTTTTCTTTTTATTTGTGATTTATGTTTTAGTTTTATTTCTTTTATTTTTCCTGAATGACCTGTGAAATATAAAGGTTTTCCTCTGCCTCCTTGATATAAAAACAATTCTTTTGCATCTAATATTTCTGTTGGAAAATCTTGTACAAAATTATTTTGTTCAATTGCGTGGAAATAGAATTTATTTGTTTTAGTAAGGCTTGGAATATCTTTTTTTCTACAAAACCCTAAAGTAATTTTTTCAATTGGTTTAGGTTCAGTTTTTAGGTATTTATTAAACTCTGTTTTGGTATTGAAACCACTTATTTTTTTTCTATATAATTCGGCTGTTTGTTCATTTTCAATTTCTAATTTTCTGCATTTGCTTATTTCCAAAAATTTGGTTTCTTGGTCAATGCCTAAAAAACGTCTATTCGCTAAATTTGCTGCTATTCCAGTTGTGCTACTTCCTGTAAATGGATCTAATATCCAAGCATTTGGTTTTGTAGATGCCATTATTATTCTTGTAAGAACAGATAAAGGCTTTTGTGTTGGATGTTTTTTGCAAGATTTTTCCCATTTTGCAATGGCTGGTAATTTCCAAACGTCTTGCATTTGCTTGTTGCCGTTTAATTGCTTCATTAATTCATAATTGTAGTAATGAGGCACTTTTTTAGATTTTCTTGCCCAAATTATTTGTTCTGTGGAATAAGTAAAATAACGACACGAAAAATTTGGAGGTGGATTTGTTTTTTGCCAAGTAATGATGTTTAAGATTTTAAAGTCTAATTCTGTTAAGATTTGACCAATTGAGAAAATATTGTGCATTGTACCACTTATCCAAATCGTAGCATCATCTTTCATTACTTCACGAATATGCTTTAGCCACTTTCTGTTGAAATCGTTTACATAGCCATAATCTTTTGATTTATCCCATTTTCCTTTGTTTACTGAAACTATTTTACCACTTTGAATTGACAAACCGTTATTGGACAAAAAATAAGGCGGATCAGCAAAAACCATATCAAATTTATGATTGATTTTCGGCAATAGTTCCATTGTATCTCCTTTAAGAAGATAGAAATTTTTGTCTTTTGACTTGTAGTAAGGTTTTATCATTTTTTAAAATGAACTTGAAATTCTTGTAGCGAATATACAATTATTTTATCATTAAATCCTTCATCTAAGTCCAACCATCTGACTAATAAATTTTGATTAGTAAAATCTACAGTAGGGTCAAGTTCGACTTTCATTCCCATATATTTCCAAACATTTGTTGATGAATTCTCTAAGTAATGAACTAAATCATTTATTTCCCCTTTCTTATTTAGATTTCCTTTATATTCAATTTTCATATCAAAATGTTTTATCTTTGTACAAAGATACAAATAAAAAATCACAAAAACACACAATAAGTGTTATTTTTATGAAAAATATTTTAAATAAATTTGGAGAAAATTTAAAAAAACTAAGAAAAGAAAGGAACTTAACCCAAAAAGAGTTTGCTTTAAAAAGTGGTTTACATATCAATTATATTGGGATGATAGAAAGAGGAGAAAGAAACCCTTCTCTAATAAACTTAGAAATAATTGCACAAGCACTAAATATTTCACTTTCAGATCTAATGAAATTTTGAGTTGTTCGGGATTTCCGAACAACTACAGTTTAACTGTTTGGACTTTCAATAATATATCGTTCCGATTTTATTAATTCAATACTGTTATAATCATTTTCGTTTTTAAAGCTATATTGCCATATGTAGAATAAATTACCTCGTTTTTCAAAAAACAAAAGGAATACTTGTTTTTTTGTGTATGTTTTCCATTGTTTATAAGGGTAAAATAACTGTCTAATAATTGTATTTCTTGTCTTAGAGTTTTTGGCTTCAATCAATACAATTTTATCTTTACCTTCAAAACCGGCATCCACTTCTGTTTGGACACTTTTAGTTTTAACAGTTTGATTTCCAACTTTAAAAGAAAATTCAGGAGTGTATTTCCTTCCTCTAATGGTAAGTACCAAACTATCATCATCCATAAAAGTTCTTATTAAACTAGATGCGTAGGCAAAGTCTAAATGTTGCATTTCGGAATTACCAACCTCAGCCGTTTCTAATTTAAAATCCAGTTGCGAAGTATATACTTTTGGTTTAGATGTAATGTCTGGAATATCAATATAACCCTCACCTTTTATAATGTAATAATGACCATTTTTTATTGGTAATAAAAACAAATTATTGTCAATAAATATTTGTGGTCTTTCCTCTCTTTTATCTATTTTGCAAAGTGTTCTAACTTCCGATGATGACGTTGAGTTTTTACTACTAAAACTAACTTCCTTTATCATCTTAGCACTTATATAAAAAGGCTCTTTATCAAAATTGTTTTCAAGAATATTATAGTGTTCGAAAATGGCATTCCAAGTATCACTTTTTGACATATTAAATATTTTTAATCAATAATTCAGTTAATTTACCTCTTTTATTAGGATTTGCATTAATACTTCTACGAGCATTTACTCTCATTATATTGAAATTGGCAAATAAATCGTCAAAAAAGTTGTTGTTTGGGTCTTTTCCTTTTACATCTGAATTACTTAAAATCCACTGATGACCTTGTTCGTTTAGTGTATCGCAAAATTCTTTTAATCTTATTTGTTCCTTGTCGTTAAACTCATCTTTTGCATAAGAATTGAAACTTGAAGTATCGCTCAAAGGTTTGTATGGTGGATCGAAATAGAAAAAAGTATTTTCAGTTACATAGTCTAATGTTTTTGAATAATCTCCGTTCAAAATTTCTACTCTTTGTAAGACTTTTGAAACTGCTAATAAATTTTCTGTATTACAAATTTTCGGTTTTTTGTAACTCCCAATAGGTACATTAAACTCATTTTTGCGATTAACTCTGTAAAGCCCATTAAAGCAAGTTCTATTTAAGAAAACAAATAAAGCACTTTGTGTTGTTTGGTCAGAATTACGAGTATTAAAAAGTGTTCTTTTTTTGTAGTAATATTCTTTTTTTGCATCTTGGTCATCAGCAAAATTATGATATTCAATTTCCCATTCAGATAAAATTTGAATTAGACCATTTACATCATTTTTAATAGTGTCATAAGAATTTGTAAGGTCTTTATTTATGTCATTTATTACTGCATTTCCTAAATTTGGAAAATGTTCAAGCATCCAGAATAAAACCGCTCCACTTCCTACAAATGGTTCAATGTATGTAAATTTATTTTGTTTTATATTTTTGGGAAGTTGCTCCTTGATTTGCTCAATCAATTGTGTTTTTCCGCCTGCCCATTTTAAAAAAGGTTTTGCTCTCATTTTTATAAATCTTATTTATCAAATATACAATTTGTTTTTTATGTTTTATATTGATTTTAAAAAACAACAAATTTTTACAAACAATTTTTAATATTGAAGATTATGATTTCTAAAACCACGCATTCAAATTTTGTAAAAAGTGGTGAGCGGTTAAATCAAATTTCACCGGTACAACCGAAACATAATCTTGATCAAGAGCAGCAATATCGGTATCTTCGCCTTTGTCGAGATTAATAAATTTACCGGTTAACCAGTAGTATTCTTTTCCTTGCGGATTAGTACGTTTATCAAATTCTTCAATCCAATTTGCCCGTGCTTGTCGGGCTACTTTTATGCCTTTTAAGTTTTCGGTTTTCGGAAAATTAACATTTAAAACCACACCATCAGGCAAACCGTTTTGCAATACTTTTGAGGCAATTTCTTTAATAAAAGGTTCTAATGGTTTAAAATCTGCTTTCCACGAATAATCTAATAAAGAAAATCCTATTGCAGGAATACCTTCGATTCCTGCTTCGATTGCAGCACTCATTGTACCGGAATAAATAACATTTATAGAAGCGTTAGAACCGTGATTAATTCCGGAAACACATAAATCTGGTTTTCTGTTTAAAATTTCATTTTTGGCAATTTTTACACAATCGGCAGGCGTACCACTGCAACTGTATTCTATTTGTTCGCCATCATCTATATTTATCGGTTTGCATTCTAAAATAGAATCTAAAGTTATGGCGTGTCCTTTTCCGCTTTGCGGGCTATCAGGTGCCACTACAACCACATCGCCAAGTTGGTTCATTACTTTTATTAGAGTTCTTATTCCCGGAGCCGTAATTCCGTCATCATTACTCACTAAAATTAAAGGTCTTTTATTTTCTGTCATTTTTTTATTTTTTTTAAGCTGTTTTTTGTTCTCTACGTAAAAATTTCTCCATTAAATCTTTCATTTTATTCTCTATTAATTTAAACGTTTCTTTTTCTTTTGCAAGATAAATAAACATTATGATATATTGTTCTTCCAAATTAGTATATAACAAATGTTTGTTTAAACGGTAAGCTTCACGCATTAATCTTTTTATTCTGTTTCTATCAACAGCATGTTTTAAATTTCGTTTAGAAACGGAAACGCCTGCTTTAACAGGATATTTACCGAAGTGTTCTTTTTTTAAATAAATCATTCGTAACGGATAAACAGTCGCTGCTTTTCCGTTTTTAAACAACTCTTTAATGAGTTTTCTGCTTTTTAATTTTTCGTCTTTTGAATAAGTGTATTGCATTAGTGCAAAGGTATTTTAAAAAATTGATTTTGATTTTAGAAATCTTAATTAAAAAAAGTAAATTTGTCGTATTAAAATTAAACTTAAAATGGCACAAGATTTATATCAAACTCCTGATTATTATAATTTAGACGAGTTACTTACCGAAGAACACAAGATGATTCGTGATGCAGCCCAAGAATGGGTAAAACGCGAGATCTCACCAATTATTGAAGATGCTTGTCAGAAAGCAGAATTTCCGCAACAAATCGTAAAAGGATTAGCAAGTATTGGTGCTTTTGGTCCTTATATTCCTGAAGAATATGGCGGAGCAGGATTAGATCAAATGAGTTACGGACTAATTATGCAAGAGTTAGAACGAGGTGATTCCGGTGTTCGTTCAACTGCTTCGGTACAATCTTCGTTAGTTATGTATCCTATTTATAAATTTGGGAACGAGGAGCAACGAAAAAAATATTTACCAAAATTAGCTTCCGGAGAGTATTTGGGTTGTTTCGGTTTAACCGAACCTGATCACGGTTCTAATCCCGGAGGAATGGTTACCAATATTAAAGATATGGGAGATCATTATTTGCTTAATGGAGCTAAAATGTGGATTTCAAATGCACCTTATGCAGATGTGGCAGTTGTTTGGGCAAAAGATGAAACCGGAAGAATTAAGGGTCTTATCGTAGAACGCGGTATGGAAGGGTTTTCAACTCCGGAAACGCATAACAAATGGTCATTACGTGCCAGTGCAACAGGAGAGTTAATTTTTGATAATGTAAAAGTGCCAAAAGAAAACCTTTTACCAAATAAAGACGGATTAGGAGCTCCTTTAATGTGCTTGGATTCTGCAAGATACGGGATTGCCTGGGGAGCTTTAGGTGCAGCAATGGATTGTTATGATACAGCATTGCGTTACGCAAAAGAACGTATTCAATTTGGTAAACCGATTGCTTCTTTTCAGTTGCAACAAAAAAAATTAGCTGAAATGATTACAGAAATCACAAAAGCGCAACTATTAACATGGCGTTTAGGAACTTTGCGTAACGAAGGAAAAGCAACTTCTGCTCAGATTTCTATGGCAAAAAGAAATAATGTAGATATGGCTTTAAAAATAGCAAGAGAAGCCAGACAAGTATTAGGAGCAATGGGTATTACCGGAGAATATTCCATTATGAGACATATGATGAATTTAGAAAGTGTGGTAACTTACGAAGGCACACACGATATTCATTTATTAATTACCGGTTATGATATTACCGGAATTCCGGCTTTTAAATAAAAATTAGATTGTAGAATAAAAAAGGATGGTTCTACCATCCTTTTTTTATTCCTCTTCTTCATATTCTGTGTATAGATAGTCGTGATACGGAAATCTGGTAATGTGGATTTGTTTTACCAAATCGTAGGTTTTATCTTTAAATTCATCTAAATTTATTTTTTTTAAAGCAGAAATAAAAACAGCATTTTCATTTTCCATTTTTTGCATCCATGTTTTTTTCCAATCTTCTAAGGTGTAATGAGCCGTAGTTTTTTCGGTAACCAAATCATCGGCATCTATGGTTTCATTTTTATAAGCATCAATTTTATTAAAAACCATTAAAGTCGGTTTGTCTTTACTATTTATTTCACCTAAAATCTTGTTCACCGATTCGATGTGATCTTCAAAATTAGGATGTGAAATATCTACAACATGAACCAATAAATCCGCTTCTCTAACCTCATCAAGTGTCGATTTAAAAGATTCTACCAATTGAGTAGGTAATTTTCTAATAAACCCAACAGTATCGGTTAATAAAAACGGAATATTTTTAATAACTACTTTTCGTACAGTAGTATCTAAAGTTGCAAACAACTTATTTTCGGCAAACACATCACTTTTACTAATAACATTCATTAAAGTGGATTTACCAACATTGGTATAACCAACTAAAGCAACACGAACCATTTTACCACGGTTTTTACGTTGCACAGCCATTTGTTTGTCTATCTTCGTTAATTTTTTTCGTAATAAAGTTATTTTATCACGGATGATACGTCTATCGGTTTCAATTTCTGTTTCTCCGGGACCACGCATACCAATACCACCTTTTTGCTTATCTAAGTGCGTCCATAATCTGGTTAATCGCGGTAATAAATATTGGCATTGAGCTAATTCAACTTGCGTTTTTGCGTAAGATGTTTGTGCTCTTTGAGCAAAAATATCTAAAATTAAATTTGTTCTGTCTAATATTTTACAATCTAAAATACGTTCTATATTTCTTCCTTGTGATGGACTAAGTTCGTCATCAAAAATAACTGTTTCAATATTGTTTGCTATGATATAGTTTTTAATTTCTTCTAGTTTTCCGGCTCCTATATATGTTTTAGTATTAGGCATCGCTAATTTTTGGGTAAAACGTTTTTTTACTTCGCCACCTGCCGTTAATGCCAAGAATTCTAATTCATCTAGATATTCCTTAGATTTTTCTTCATCTTGGTTTTGTGTAATTACACCAACCAAAACCACTCTTTCCAACTCTTTTTGTATCGCTTTCATCTTGCAAAAATAAAGGTTTTAATCGATTTATTTTTTTTTATCATCTTTTTTAGTACTTTAACGGCAAAATTTATATTAAATTGGAGATAAAAATGAACCATAACAAGCTTACAATAGGTTTTTATAATGTAGAAAACCTATTTGATATTTATGATGATCCTTATTTTGATGACGACGATTATCTTCCGGATAGCGAAAAAAAATGGTCATATAGAAGGTACAAAAAGAAAATTAGAAGAATTTCAAAAGTGATTCGTACCATTGGTGATGACCATATACAAGAACCACCTGTTATTCTCGGTATCGCCGAAGTAGAAAATATAGATGTTGTTTTAGATTTAATCGAATCGGATAATTTAAATGAATTTAATTACGGTATTGTACATTATGATTCGCAAGATGAACGAGGAATTGAAGTAGCTTTTTTATACCGTAAAGAATATTTTGAGTTATTAGATTCTAAACGGTATTCTACTTTTTTTATTCGTGAAAATGGTTCTAAAGATTTTACAAGAGATATTTTAAAAGTAAAGGGAAAACTACATGGAGAAACGATGTATTTTTTAGTTAATCATTGGCCTTCCAGAAGAAAAGGAACAGAAGAAACCGAACATAGAAGAGTACATTTGGCAACACTTGCCAGAACTATTATAGATGAAATTCAACAAGAAGAACCTAATGCCAAAATAATGGTAATGGGCGATTTTAATGATAATCCAACAGATAAAAGTATCAAGCAAGTGCTTGTTAAAGATGATTTTTATAATCCGATGGAATCTATTTTTGATAAAGGAAATGGTTCCGGCAATCACCAAGGAGATTGGTATTTATTTGATCAGATTATTTTTACAAAAAACTTTTATGACCAAGGAATTCATCGCTTTAAAAATGCTGCAATTTATAACAAACATTTTTTAAAGGATAAAGAAAGTAAATATAAAGAAAATCCTTTGCGTACTTACAAAGGGAAATGGTATAAAGGAGGAATGAGCGATCATTTTCCGGTATATCTCACTATTGAACAGAAAACCAATGAATGATGAAGAAATAATATATCTTTTAGCACTGCAAAAAGCAAAAGGAATTGGTAGTATTAATGCCAAAAAACTAATCAAGCATTGTGGTTCTGCCAAAGCTGTTTTTAATGAAAAACAACAAAATTTATTAAAAATAGATGGTATAGGTGCTTTTAAATTGAAAGGATTAAAAGAAAAATCACTTTTAAAATCTGCCGAAAAAGAATATTTTTTCACGCAAAAAAACAACATACAGATTATATCGTTTCTTAACGATGATTATCCGTTACTATTACAAAATGCCATAGACTCACCTATTATTTATTTTCAAAAAGGAAATATAAATTTTAAAAACAAAAAGATAATTAGTATTGTTGGCACAAGAAATATGACTAATTATGGTAAATCATTTCTTGAAAAATTATTTGATGAAATAAAAGAGTTTAACCCTCTTATTGTTAGTGGATTAGCTTATGGAGTAGATGTTTATGCTCATCGCTTAGCGATTAAAAACCAGTTACAAACTGTAGCAGTTTTAGCACACGGATTAAATAGAATTTACCCTAACAGCCATCATAAAGAAGCTACGCAAATGTTAGAAAATGGTGGTTTGATAACCGAATTTTGGTCAACATCTAAACCGGATCGCGAGAATTTTATTAAACGAAATCGTATTGTTGCAGGACTTTCGCAAGCAACAATTGTAATCGAATCTGCTGTAAAAGGAGGGTCTTTAATAACAGCAGATATTGCAAACTCCTACAATCGTGATGTGTTTGCCGTTCCGGGAAGAGTAACCGATTTGTATAGTGCAGGTTGTAATAATTTAATCAAAACCAATAAAGCAGCAATGTTTACCTCTGCAAAAGACCTTATTTATATTTTAAATTGGGATATAAAGCAAGAACAAAAAGTGATTCAAAAACAACTTTTTATAGAATTGGATCCAACAGAAGAAAAAATTTACAATTACCTGCTAAACGAAGGAAAGCAATCCTTAGATATGATAGCTCTACATTGTAATTTACCAATTTTTAAAATATCAAGTATTTTGCTTAATTTAGAGTTAAAAGGAGTAGTAAAGCCTCTTCACGGAAAACTTTTTGAGGCGATTTAACCGTAAAAATTCATTAAATTTACGACTTAATTGACTGATTTCATTTTTTTATATAAATAAACCTGTTGTGCATTTAGAGAATACTAATTTTCAAATTGTTAATATTTCTACCAAAGATAAACTTATTTATGTATTGGATGATTGTTACTGCAGTTATTTTTGATAATATTCTTGTTTT
>JALSLI010000157.1 GCA_026988395.1 Flavobacteriaceae bacterium
GTGCTCAATGCAAATCAATTTAGAACTATCGTTCAAACCGATGTAGATTATGATCCTTCTTTTATAGGGAATACTGAAACCGATTGGCAAAAAGTAATTTATAAAAATGCTGATGGTGTGATTCATAATCTTACTTTTTCAAAAGGGTTCGAAAATTTTAATTTTAGAGTAACTTATAACCACACAGAACAACGTGGTATTTTAAAAACAGACACTTACCAACGAGATGCGATTAATTTAGCATTAACCCAAAGATTGTTAGATGCTAATTTAAAATTAACCTTAACATCTAAAGGAATTATCGACCAAAATAGATTTGCCAATACCGGATCAATTGGTGCTGCAATTGCTATGGATCCAACACAACCTGTTTATGATCCTACAAGTCCGTTTGATGGATTTTTTGAATATCGTACCGGAAATTCAATTGGTGATCAAATTCCGTTGGCAACTAGAAATCCGTTAGCATTATTGCTTCAAAACAAAAATAAAGCTAAAAATAAACGGAATATTACAAACTTAAATGTGGATTATAAACTACCATTTTTAAAAGGTTTAAAATTTGTAGTAAATGCCGGTTTTGATGTTTCTGAGTTAAACGGACACCAATATATACCATTAACAGCTGCCAGTAATGCTCAAAATGTTCCTTTTCATAATTATTATTCCGGTTTAAACCGAAATACTTTATTAGATTCCTATTTTAATTATAAGACTAATTTTGAAAAATTAGATGCTAATGCTACATTTACATTAGGGCATTCATATCAAGAATTTTTTATAACGTCTAATCAAAGAATAACCGATAATAATGTATTGGTAAACAGACCAAAAGTAATTAATAGAAATGCTTTGGAATCGTATTTTGCAAGAGCAAATTTTGATTTTAAAAATAAATATTTATTATCATTAAGTTATAGACGTGACGGTTCTTCTCGATTTAGTAAGACAAATCGTTGGGGAAATTTCCCGGCAGCATCTATTGGTTGGAAAATGTCTAATGAAGACTTTTTAAAAAATTCAAAAGTAATTTCTAATTTAAAATTAAGATTAGGTTGGGGTGTTACCGGGCAACAAGAAATAGGACGTAATTACGGTTATCTTGGTGTTTATACTCCGGGAAGAGATGATGCAAGTGTGCAATTTGGTAGCGGATTTGTAAATACTTTAAGACCTGAAGGATTTGATGAAAATCTAAAATGGGAAGAGATGGCACAATACAATATAGGTGTTGATTATGGTATTTTTAACGACAAATTTACCGGTACCATTGAAGCATATTATCGAAAAACCAAAGACTTATTAGCAACAGTTCCTGTTCCTGCAGGCTCTAATTTAACCGATTTGTTAACTACAAACGTTGGTTCTACTACAAGTAAAGGTGTTGAGTTTAGCATAAATAGCGATATTGTAAAAAAAGAAAACTTTAATTGGAATCTTAGCTTTAATACCACATTTCAAGATGTTGAAATTACCAAATTATCTTTGGGAAATGATCCTAATTTCTTTATCCCGCAAGGAGGGATTTCCGGTGGTGTGGGAAACCAAATTCAGATATGGCAAGAAGGTTTGGATCCATCTACTTTTTTTGTATTTAGACAAGTATATGACACCAATGGAAATCCAATTGAAGGAGCTTATGTAGATGTAAATGGCGATAATCAAATTACTGAAATTGATAAGCAACCATTTAAAAAAGCTACACCGGATTTATTTGCCGGATTTACAAGTAGTTTAACCTATAAGAATTTTGATTTCAATTTTACCTTTAGAGGCAGTTTCGGAAATTACATGTATAACAATGTAGCTTCAGATAGAGGTGCAATTAGAACGATTGTTGATGCTCCGGGAAATTTTTATCCAAATGGACATACAAGTGTTTTAGAAACCAATTTTTACAACCAACAATTGTTTTCCGATTATTACATCCAAAGAGCAGATTTTGTAAAACTGGATAATGTTTCTTTCGGATATAAAAAACCGGGTAAAAAAGTAGATTTTAAAGCGAGTTTTACTGTAACTAACGTTTTAACATTTACAAAATATGATGGTTTAGATCCTGAAATCTCAGGAGGAATTGATAATAATTTTTATCCAAGACCTAGAACATTTGTTCTTGGATTAAATGTAATTTTTAAGTAATAAACAGTTATAAAATTTAATATAATGATACAAAAAATTAAATATATCATACTTTCACTTGGATTTGTAATGCTAATGCAATCTTGTGAAAAGAATTTAGATCTTAAACCCGAAGATGATAGACTTACAGCAGATGTGGCTTTTGAAACTCCGGGAGCTTATCGTGCTTTTTTGGCAAAATTATATGCCGGAATCTCATTAAGTGGTCAAGAAGGACCTGCCGGAAATCCGGATTTATCAGGTTTAGATGAGGGATTTTCTAATTATTTGCGTTTATATTGGAAAATGCAAGAATTAACCACCGATGAAGCAGTGATTGCTTGGAATGACGGTACAATTAAGAATTTACATGCACAAAATTGGACTTCGGGTAATGAATTTATCCGAACTATGTATAGTAGAATTATGTACCAGATTTCATTAACAAATGAATTTTTAAGACAAACAACTGATTCCAAATTAAGTGACAGAGGTGTAGATGCGACTTTAAAAGCAGAAATTCAAAAATATCGTGCCGAAGCTCGATTTATGCGTGCATTAAGTTATTGGCATGCAATGGATTTGTTTGGAAATCCACCGTTTGTAACAGATAATGATCCAATAGGAGCATTTCTACCGGAGCAAATTAATCGCTCAGATTTGTTTGATTATATCGAATCAGAATTACTAGATATTGAAAGTAAAATTGTTCCTGCAAGACAAAATGAATACGGTAGAGCAGATCAAGCCGCAGTTTGGATGTTATTAGCAAAATTATATCTAAATTCTGAAGTTTATACCAATACTTCTCGTTATAATGATGTGATAACCTACACAGCTAAAATTATTAATGCAGGATATACAATTCCGGCGAATCCTTATTACCAATCTTTTTTAGCGGATAACGATAGTAACGGAGCACAAGATGAAGTTATTTTCACCATTCCTTTCGATGGTTTGCATACTCAGTCTTATGGAGGAATGACCTTTTTAGTTCATGCTGCAGTTGGAGGCGATATGAATCCTGCGGATTTTGGTATTAATGGCGGATGGTATGGTTTAAGAACAACTTCAGCATTGGTAGACCTTTTTCCAACACCGGAGAGTTCTCCTGATGGTAGAGCCTTGTTTTTTACAACAAATCAAACTAAAGAAATTGCAGATATTTCGGTATTTAAAAATGGTTATGCCATTCAAAAATTTAAAAATGTAGATGTTAATGGTAATCCGGGATCTGATCCTGAAAATTTCCCTGATACTGATTTTCCGATGTTTCGATTAGCAGATGCTTATTTAATGTATGCAGAAGCTAATTTGCGTGGAGGTGGAGGCGATACAGCAACTGCCGTTGGATATATCAATCAGTTAAGACAAAGAGCTTACGGTGATGCTTCCGGAAATATTTCTACAAGCGATTTAACACTTGATTTTATTTTAAATGAAAGAGCAAGAGAATTATATTGGGAAGCACATAGAAGAACCGATTTAATTCGTTTTGGAAAATTTTCCGATCAAGGTGTTTGGCCTTGGAAAGGAAATGTACCTCAAGGAACAACAACAGAAGCTTTTAGAAACGTAATGCCAATTTCGGCTTCTGATTTAGGCGTTAATACTAATTTAATTCAAAACCCTGGATACTAATTTAATACTATATAAAAATGAAAAAAATATCAATTATATTAATGGTTATTACATTTTTTGCATTACAATCATGTGTGGAAGATGATAATGTACAGTTTATAGCTCAACCACCGGCAGAGTTCGGTTTTACAAATTCTTTTTTAACTGATTATACTTTAGTGCCTTCTGCCGCAAATAATATTGGTGAAAGATTTACATGGAGTGATGCAGATTTTAGTGTTCCAACAAATATTTCTTACGAACTACAAAGTGCAACAACTCAAGATTTTGCTACATTCGAAACTATTGGAACAACAACAGATAATGAAATGGTTGTAACCATAGGGCAAATGTTGGCAATTGCTGAACAAGCCGGTTTAGACAATGATCCTAATACCGAAAATCCAAATGAAGGAGATATCTATTTTAGATTAAGAGCTTATGTAGGTGATGGAAATTCTGACACGCAAGCATTTTCAGAAGTAAAAGCATTGCATGTCGTATTACCGGAAATAGTTTCAGGTCCAAATATTCAAATTTCTTCTTGGGGAATTGTAGGTTCCGGTTATAACAACTGGGGAGCTTATCCCGATGCTCCATTCTATACTACCGATCAAGCAAATGTTTTTGTAGCTTATGTAACATTATTAGATGGTGATATTAAGTTTAGAGAAAATAATGGTTGGACAAATAATTTAGGTGATGATGGTGCAGATGGTACTTTAGAAGCTGATGGAGCCGATATTGCCGTAACAGCGGGAACATATAAAATTGTTTTAGATTTAAATGCAAATACCTATACAATTGAAGCCTTTTCTTGGGGAATTGTAGGTTCTGCTTGGAACGATTGGGGTAATGCCGGACCTGATGCTAAATTTTATTACGATTATACTACCGACACCTTTAAGTTAGGCGTGAAATTACAAGATGGTAAGGTTAAATTTAGACTTAATAATAATTGGGGAACAAATTTAGGAGATGACGGTTCTGGCAGTACTTTAGAAGCTGATGGAACTGATATAACAGTAGTTGCAGGTTATTATATGATTACATTAGATTTGAATAATAATACGTATACCATGGAAGCAGCTAGCTTATGGGGAATTGTAGGCTCCGGTTACAACGATTGGGGTAATGGTGGTCCGGATTATATGTTAACTGAGGTTAACCCCGGAATTTGGGTTGGTGAAATCGTAAATTTAGTAGATGGAAATATCAAATTTAGAGCTAATGAAGATTGGACAAATAATCTAGGAGATGACGGTGCAGACGGTACTTTAGAGACAGATGGGGAAGATATAACAGTTACTGCCGGAGCATATAGAGTAAGAATAGACATGAACGATAGTACGTATGCATTATATCATTAATAAACAGAATAAATAATAATAGGTTTATTAAAGGGTTGCATATTTTAGGATATGTAACCCTTTTTTATAGTACTTCATAATAACAAGTTTAAATTAAAACTAATGAAAACATATCTTTTTACAATTCTTCTTTTTACATTTCAATTGCTTTTTTCACAACAACAAAATGTAAATTATACAATAACTCCCAATCCATTTACAGAAACAGATCAGATTACAATAACTGTTTCAAATATTAATCCTTCTGCTTGGGGAGTTACTGATATTTACCTTTGGGCATGGTCATTTGATTTAAACGGAGCAAATAGTATGGACTCACCAACAAATGGTACTTGGAATAATTCTAGTGAAGCCCAAAAATTTACAAATAATGGCGATGGAACTTTTTCGTTTACTTTTGTACCAACAACCTTATTTGCAAGAACAAATATTGGCAGCTTCGGATTTTTAGTAAAAGCAAAAGACGGAACCGGTGATAAAAAATCACAAGATATTGTAGTAAATGTTGGTACAGTAACAACACCAACAGTAATTGAAGCTGCATTGCCATCCGGATTAAAAGATGGATTAAATTTAGATGCTAATAATCCTTCAAAAGCAACCTTTGTTTTATTTGCTCCTAATAAAACATTTGTGAATTTAATTGGTAGTTTTAATAATTGGCAAAGAGATGATGTAAATTATTTATTAAAAAAAGATTCTACCAAAGATCGATTTTGGATTGAATTAACCAATTTATCACCTCAAACAGATTATACATATCAATATTTGGTTGATGGATTAATCCGAATTGCCGACCCATATTCCACTGCCATTTTAGATGAATATAATGATTCTTTTATAGATAGCACAACATATCCTAACCTGCCAACTTATCCTTCCGGAAATACAAGTCATGCAGTATCTTTTTTTAGAATCGGAGATCCTGAGTACGTTTGGCAAAATACAAGTTTTAATCCTCCGGCAAAGACAGATTTGGTAATTTATGAATTGTTAATACGAGATTTTGATGAACTACACAGTTTTAATGCTGTACAAAATAGACTAGATTATTTACAGAATTTAGGAATTAACGCAATTGAATTAATGCCGGTAAGCGAATTTGATGGAAATGAATCTTGGGGTTATAATCCTTCTTTTCATATGGCATTAGATAAATATTATGGTACGCCAACAGCTTTAAAACAATTAATAGACGAATGTCACAATAGAGGTATAGCTGTAATTATAGATATTGTTTATAATCACGCAACAGGTCAAAACCCATATTATAGAATGTGGAATACAGATAACGGAGGATACGGCGGACAAGCAAGTGCTGATAATCCATTTTTTAATCCTGTGGCAACTCATGCGTATAGTGTCTATAATGATTTTAATCACAGCTCACAAGCAACAAAAGATTATGTAAAACAGACAACACAATATTGGATAGATGAATATCATTTAGATGGTTTTCGATGGGATTTAACAAAAGGATTTACACAAAACTGTACAAGTACAGACGAAAATTGTACCGGTTCGTATCAAGCAGACCGTGTAGCCGTATTAAAAGAATATGCAGATTATCAATGGGAAATAAATCCAAATTTTTATGTGATTTTTGAACATCTAGGCGGAAATACCGAAGAAACAGAATGGGTGAATTATCGCTTAAACGAAGGTAAAGGAATTCTAGTTTGGGGAAATCATAATTACAATTATAATGAAGCAACTATGGGATATCATGATAATAATAAATCTGATTTTTCTTGGATTTCATATCTAAATAGAGGATGGACAGTTCCAGGAAATGTTAGTTATATGGAGAGTCACGATGAAGAAAGGCTAATGTACAAGAATTTACAATACGGTAATTCTTCCGGATCTTATGATATTACAAATTTAAGTACAGCTCTAGATAGAATGGAATTAGCCGGATCTTTTTATTTTACGGTTCCGGGACCTAAAATGATATGGCAATTTGGCGAATTAGGTTACGATATTAGTATAGAATACAACGGTAGAACCGGAAATAAACCCATTTTATGGAATTATTACAACGAACAAGACAGAAGAGATGTATATAACCTTTGGAAAAAATTGATTCAGTTAAAAAAACAAGAAGCTATTTTTAAAACAAATATATTTAGTTTAGATGTTGCAAATCCAAACGGACTGAAAACAATTCATTTAACTAGTAATGAAAGTAATCCTACGTTACAATACATTACAATTATAGGAAACTTTGGTGTAACTGCTCAGAATATTGATCCACAGTTTCAACAAACCGGAACTTGGTATGATGTATTAAATAATAACCAAACAATTTCTGTTTCTAATGTAAATGCTACAATTACTTTGCAACCCGGAGAATATAAAATTTATGGAAGTCAGCCGATAAATTTAGGATTAGAGAGTATTTCCGGAAATAAAACTATTAACGTTTATCCAAATCCTTCTAGTGATTATATCCAAATCGATAATATTGTTAAAGAGCTTAAAATTTATGATGTAACAGGAAGATTAATAAAGTCCTTTACAGGGAGTTTTGCCGAAAACACTAAATTTAATATTACAAATATTGATAGAGGAAATTACTTACTACAAATTAAAACTCCAAAAGGAGTAAATTCTAAAATGTGGATAAAAAAATAATTTAAAAAATTGCTATGATTACTTATAAACCGAATATTAACTTAAAACATTTATATTATGAAATATTTAAAATTAGTAATTGTAGCATTTTTATTCTTTTCTTGTCAAACAGAAGAGGATACTATCCAAAAGGAAGAAGCATTTAATCAAACAATAGTTCAAGTTACCAAGCATAAAGGAAAATCCTTTCAATTGCCTACTACTAAATTTGCTAAATCAACTCCCGGAGGAGGTGTTCTGATGCAAGCATTTTATTGGGATGTTCCTGCCGGAGGAGCTTGGTGGAATACGGTAAAATCAAAGATAGATGCATGGTCTAATGTTGGTATAAATGCAATTTGGCTTCCTCCGGCAACCAAAGCACAAAACGGAGCTTTTTCCATGGGTTATGATCCATATGATTATTTTGATTTTGGAGAATTTAATCAAAATGGTTCCATTGAGACTAGATTTGGTTCTAAAACGGAACTCTTAAGTCTAATAAACAAAGCACATTCTAAAAACATACAAGTATTTGCTGATATTGTTTTAAACCACAATAGTGGAGGTCAGTTAGAATATAACAACTATACAAATTCCAATACATGGACAGATTTTATAAACGTGGCTTCAGGTAAGTTTTTAAGAACAAAAGAGGATTTTCATCCAAATAACATACATGCAAATGATTGGGGAAGTTTTGGAGGTTTCCCGGATTTATGTCACGATGTTCAAAATGTAAAAGATTGGTTGTGGCTTAGAACAGATGGTGTTGGTAAATATTATAAAAATGTTATTGGTTTTGATGGATGGCGTTTTGATTATGTAAAAGGATTTTCTCCTTCGGTTATCCATAATTGGAATGCAAATATTGGTGGTTTTTCGGTTGGTGAGTATTGGGATTCTAATGTAGATACTTTAAATTGGTGGGCAAATTCGGCAAACAGTAATGTTTTTGATTTTGCATGCTATTATAAAATGAATGATGCATTTGATGGCAATAATCTAAATATTTTAAACGAAGATATGATGTGGAAAAGAAATCCGTTTAAGGCGGTAACTTTTGTGACAAATCATGATACGGATATTATTTGGAAAAAAATGCTCGCGTATGCCTATATTTTAACACACGAAGGCTATCCAACTATCTTTTATAAAGATTACGAAGTATGGTTAAATAAAGGAAAATTAAATAATTTAATTTGGATACATAACAATAAAGCAACAGGAACAACGTCAATTCTATATACAGATAATGATGAATATATCGCAAGAAGAAACGGTTATAATGGTAATCCCGGATTAGTGGTGTATTTAAATAATTCAAATTCATGGAAAGAACGATGGATTCCAACAAATTGGTATAATACACAAATTAAAGATTTTACAGGAAATTCAAATTGGTATCCTGTAACACAAAGTGGTGGATGGGTTAAAATACAAAGTCCGCCTAGCAGTTATTCTATTTGGTCTGTGAATATGTAGATTTTACAAAAGAATGATTGTAATAAAAACAAAGACAAGTAAAAAGAAGAAGAATAAAAAAAGCTTTTCACGAAAGTGAAAAGCTTTTAAAATGTCGGGGTGGCAGGATTCGAACCTGCGACCTCCGCGTCCCAAACGCGGCGCGATAACCGGGCTACGCTACACCCCGAAAAAAGTAAATTACTTTTAGCGAGTGCAAATATAGAATATTTTTTAATTACAATGTGTTTTTCAATAAATATTTTTTTAAAAAAAAAGAGGAAGCCTAAGCTTCCTCTTCACATTAATATTAAGTTCAATCAAATTAATATTTTGTTTACATTTGATTAACAATAGAACTGTTTCCATTTCCT
>JALSLI010000158.1 GCA_026988395.1 Flavobacteriaceae bacterium
ATGTTTTCTTACCTCATTAACCACTTGATTAGAGAGTCGTAAACGCGAATCATACATCGTAAGCAATAAACCTTCGATATCCAAATCTTTATTATGCACTTTTTGAACGGATTTTATCGTATTTAACAATTTACCTAAACCTTCTAATGCAAAATATTCACATTGAATAGGAATGATAACCGAATTTGCCGCTGTCAAGGCATTCAAGGTAATTAATCCTAAAGACGGAGCACAATCAATTAAAATATAATCGTAATCATCTTGCACTTCTTTTATCGCTTCTTTAAGCATGTATTCACGATTTTTCTTATCGACCAATTCCAATTCAATGGCAACCAAATCAATGTGTGCCGGAACGATATCAACATTAGGCGAATTGGTTGGCACAATACTTTCCTTAACGGACGCAGAGTGCTCTAAAACCTCGTATGTTCCTTTTTCAACAGACTCTACATCCAAGCCTAAACCGGAAGTAGCATTGGCTTGCGGATCTGCATCTATTAATAATACTTTTTGTTCTAAAACCCCTAATGATGCAGCTAAATTAACCGATGTAGTAGTCTTACCTACTCCGCCTTTTTGATTTGCTATTGCAATAATTTTACCCATATAAAATTGTCCTTTTTTCGAATTGTAAAAGTAAGTAAAAAAATAGGATTTCAAATTTTATGCAGTATATTTTTTTAATAAGATTTTGTTAATTCTGAATTTTAAGGAATTACAGATTGAGGATTGAAGAGCGTAAATTTATAAATTTTGAGTTTTGAATGATGAGTTTTGAATTGTTAATGAAAGTGAAAAATGGAAAATGAAAATAATTGTTATTTTAACTGGTTAAATTTTTATATTTCCTTACGAAACTCTTGTAAAACAAACCTCCACATCATTTGCAATTAAAAAAATAAAAACAAGTATCTTTGCAAAAAAAAATATTATCAAAACACATTCATTATATAACGACACGATCATTGCATTAGCTACTCCGGCAGGAATGGGAGCTATTGCTATTCTTCGCCTTAGCGGAAAAGATGCCATTACCATAACTAACCGATTTTTTAAATCCAAATTTAAGAAAAAAGACCTAAATAAAGTAAAATCACACAGCATTCATCTTGGAAATATTATGGATGGAAATCGTGTTATTGATGAAGTTTTGATTTCTGTTTTTAAAACACCTCACTCCTATACAGGAGAAAATATTGTAGAAATCAACTGCCACGGTTCTACATATATTCAACAAGAAATCTTACAATTATTTATAAAAAACGGTGTGCGACACGCCAATCCCGGAGAATTTACGCTTAGAGCTTTTTTAAATGGTAAAATGGATTTAACACAAGCCGAAGCAGTAACCGATTTAATTGCCAGCGATAGCGAAGTTTCGCATAAAATTGCTTTACAACAAATGCGTGGTGGTTTTGCAAATGAAATTATGCAATTACGCCAAGAACTCTTAAACTTTGCCAGTTTAATTGAACTGGAACTCGATTTTGCCGAAGAAGATGTGGAGTTTGCAGATAGAACACAATTCACCAATTTAGTAAATAAAATCGCAGCAACTTTAAAACAATTAATCGATAGTTTTGCCTTAGGAAATGTGCTTAAAAACGGCATACCAATTGCTATTGTTGGCGAACCAAATGTAGGAAAGTCAACACTATTAAACGCTTTACTTAACGAAGAACGTGCAATTGTAAGCAACATTGCAGGTACTACTCGTGATTCTATTGAAGACGAACTCGTTATTAACGGAATAAATTTTCGCTTTATCGACACCGCAGGAATTAGAGAAACTACCGATGTAGTAGAAAATATTGGAATAAAGAAAACATTTGAAAATATTGAAAAAGCACAGTTGGTTTTATTGCTTGTTAGTGCTGAAAAAATGAAAAATGAAAAGTTAAAAATTAAAAATGAACTTCATTTAATCAAAGAAAAATATCCTGATAAGAAAATTCTAACAATAATTAATAAGATAGATTTATTAAATGATGAAGAAATTGAACCATTAAAAACTAAAAATGCTATCTTAATTTCTTCCAAAGAAAAAACCGGTATTCATCAGCTTAAGGAAGCTTTGACAAACTTAGCAAATCTCGGAGCATTGAGTAACAACCAAACAGTTGTAAGTAATTCGCGTCATTTTGAAGCTTTAAACCAAGCATATAATGCCATTAAGGAAGTGCAAAAAGGTATTGAAAACAATATTTCATCCGATTTATTTGCAACGGATATCCGTACAGCTTTACATTATTTAGGCCTAATCTCCGGTGAGGTTACTACAGAAGATCTTTTAGGAAATATTTTTGCTAATTTTTGTATCGGCAAATAAATATGTCTTTTTTGATGCTATCAAATGATACTATCATAAAACTTTCACACCCTCAAATTTCCCGGGTAAATCCGCAATAAAATCATATTTTTTACCATATAATACAAACGATAATTTAAAAGCGTGTAACATTAAACAATCTTCTTGATAAGTCATTGGATTGGTTTTAAAATAATCCGGATTTTTATAACCATAATCGCCTACAATAGGATGATTTACCGAAGCCAAATGCAAGCGTAACTGGTTTGTTTTTCCACTTTTTGGCTCTAATTTAACCAAAGTTTGGTTTTCTCCTTTTTTTATAACACTAAGAATTGTTTTTGCTTCTTGTCCGTAATTTGATACTTTTCTTGCACCTGATATTTGTTTTTCAGTTCCGATTTTAGTGTTTATTTCAAAGATTTTACCATCTACATTACCTTCTACCAAAGCGATGTATGTTTTTTTTATTTGTTGGTTTTTAAACTGCTCCATCAAAATATTAGCCGTTTTTTTATTTTTCACTAAAACCAATAAACCGGTTGTGTTGGCATCCAAACGATGTACAATTTTGTATTCTTGATTTGGAAACGCCAATTTTAAAATTGCTGTTAATGTGTTTTTTATAAACCTTCCGGAAGGATGAACCGGTAGTGGTGCAGGTTTATTAACAACCAAAATATTTTCATCTTGATAGATTAAACTAATATTGGCATTTACTTGAGGTTCTACAATATCATCTAATTGATGTTTCGTTATCCATGATTTTTTTAAAATCTTATCGGAAGAGACTACCGTATTATTCACTGTTATTTTACCTAAATCAATACGGTTTTTCCATTCTAATCTGTTTTTATGCGGAAAAGCATCTGCATAAAAATCTAATACTGTCTTTCCTTCATCTTTTAATTTAACCGATTTTAAAAAGGTAAATGAATATGGCACACTTCCTTGTAAAGGAGAAGTTACTTGCTGTATTCTTTGGTTAAATTCAGCCTTTTCGGAAGTGGTATTTTGCATAAACATCTTTTGCCAAAAAGGATTAATGTAAAATTTGAAACAACAACTCTTTTAAGATGTCTTTTTGCGAAAATCCGCTTGCTCCTACTCCTTTACTCTTCATATCTGCTTGATGAATATAACCAATAATTTGAGCAACTTTACGCATCGGATAATTACGCAAAGCTTCAAAATATTCTTTTACAAAAAAAGGATGTACTTTTAATTTGGATGCTGCATTATTTTGCGATTTATCCTTTAATCCATGTAACAATAATAACTTGGTAAAATAGGCATTTAATTGCCCTAAAACTACCGGTAACGGATTGTCTTTTTCGTTTTGTACAAAATAATTAATAATCTGATTTGCTTTTTTAATTTGCTTTTTGCCGATAGCTTTATTGAGCTCAAATACGTTAAAATCTTTACTTATTCCTATATTTTCTTCAATATGTTGTGGTGTAATTAAAGTACCTTTTGGCAAAACCAAAACCAATTTATTAAGCTCGTTTGAAATTTTGCTTAAATTGTTTCCTAAAAAACTGACCAATAATTCAGATGCTACCGGATTTATCGTATAACCTTTGTGTTTTAACTCGGTATTTATCCAACTTGCTACTTGATTGTCATACAGCTTTTTACTTTCAAATAAAACACCGGATTTTTTAATGGCTTTCGATAATTTTTTACGAGCATCCAGTTTTTTGTATTTGTAATTAAAAACTAAAATTGTTGTTGGTTGTGGCTGTAAAGCGTAAGGCGTTAAATTTTCTATGGTACGCGATAAATCTTGTGCTTCTTTAACAATAATTACCTGATAATCTGCCATCATAGGATATCGTTTCGCATTAGAAACGATATCCTCTATTTTAGAATCTTTTCCATAAATTACCATCTGATTAAACCCTTTTTCTTCTTCTTTTAAAACAGTGCTTTCAATTAAATTACTGATTTTATCAATAAAATAATCTTCTTCACCCATTAAAAAATAGATTGGTTTAAAATTACGGTTTTTTATGTCTTTTAAGATTGCTTGCATCAAAATGGTTTAATAATAGGTAAATCTTCGCACTTTTGAAATGTATTTTGCCAATCTGATTACTTGATGTGAATAACCGTATTCGTTATCATACCAAACATAAATAACCACATTTTTACCGTCATCTGTAGCAATTGTAGCATTGCTATCAAAAATAGAAGGTGCCGTAGTACCAACAATATCGCTTGAAACCAACTCGTTGTCTAATGAATATTTTATTTGCTCAACCAAATCACCTTGCAGTGCGTATTTTTTCATAACGCTGTTAACAGCATCTTTACTTGCCGGATTTACCAATTGCAAGTTTAAAATTGCTAATGAACCGTTTGGTACAGGAACACGAATAGCGTTAGATGTTAACTTACCTTCTAAAGCAGGTAAAGCTTTTGAAACCGCTTTTCCGGCACCGGTTTCGGTAATTACCATATTTAAAGCGGCAGCTCTACCTCTACGGTATTTTTTGTGCATATTATCTACTAAATTTTGGTCATTTGTATAAGCGTGAATGGTTTCTAAATGTCCTCTATCAATACCAAAACTATCTTCCAAAACGCTTAAAACCGGAGCAATTGCGTTAGTAGTACACGATGCAGCCGAAAAAATATCGGTACTATCTACATCTATTTTTTTATGATTTACACCATGAACAATATTTGGTATGCCTTTGCCGGGAGCAGTTAACAATACTTTTTCCACTCCGTTACATTGTAAATGACGTGACAAAGCTTCTTTATCTCTAAAAGCACCGGTGTTATCGATTACCAAAGCATTGTGAATGCCATATTTTGTATAATCTATGTCTTCGGGTTGTTTGGCAGAAATCATATAAACCGTTGTGCCGTTTATAACCAAGGCTTTTTTATCAAAATCGGTTTGTACAGTCCCTAAAAAATCTCCGTGAACGGAATCGTTTCGCAGTAGCGAGGCACGTTTTTCTAAAATTTCAGGTGTAATTTCGCCACGTGTTACAATCGCTCGTAAACGCATTTGTTTTCCTTTTCCTGTTTTGGTCATTAATTCACGTGCTACTAACCTCCCTATTCTTCCAAAACCGTATAACACAACGTCTTTTGGTGTTATTTCACCGGATTTCTCGGCATCTTTTAATTTTTCTTTTACAAAGGATAAAGTATCTTCAAAATTTTCATCATTTAGATGGTATTCAAAAGCTAATTTACCAATATCAATTTTTGCCGGTGGTAGGTTTAATTGTTTGATGGCTCTTGAAATTTCTAAAGCATCAAAAATAGAAATCGGTTTTTGTACAAATTCTACCGCATACTCTATTAAATTTAAGATTTCGCTTACGTTACGATCAATTAACTGATTTTTAAAAAGCACCAATTCAACGGAATTATCATACCATAAATCGGATATATTTTTAATAAATTCTACAGTTGCTCTACGACGGTCAGCTTGAAAAGCAAGTTCTTTTTCGTAATTGTTTTCTAAAGACATTTTAGTTGTGTTTTAATGTTACGCAAAAATACAGTAAAACACGAATACTACTCTCACTTTTTTTTTAAAATTTTTAATATAATTATAAACAAAATTTTATTGAACAACCAATTTTTTTATTACCGAACTGTTATCATTAAAATGTATTTTTACAAAGTAAATTCCGCTATTTAAATTGGCAACCGAAATAGGTTCGTTAAATCCTTCCGATACATCGTTATTAAAAACTTTTTTACCTAAGGTATTGTAAATAGTAATGTTATCAATTGATAATGATTTATCGAATAAATTTATTTTAAACGTACTATGTGTAGGATTTGGTGTAATTTTAATAGCATTGAAAATGTTATTTTCATTAACATTTACTATATTAGTGGAAATTTTAAAAATACTTCCGTTGCTTAAATCGGCACAGAAAACATCTCCGGAAGGGTTTTATCCAAAAGTTGAAATATTGACACCAAAACTAATACTTACCAACATTTGATTGCCGTTATTGGTATCAAGTGCCATAATCTCGCCACTACAATAATCTGAAAAGAAATAGTAGCCATTTAATGCCGGATATTCATTTGAACGGTAAACGTAACCGCCGGTAATTGCACAACGGTAAGGAGAACCTCCTTGATTGTATTGCACAATAGGCATTTTATAATTGGAAGCTCCGCTACAACCTGAGGTATTATATGGTGAATTTACTTCATAACAACGCCAACCGAGGTTTGCTCCTGCATCACCGGCGGTTAAATAATCAATTTCTTCAATGGCATTTTGCCCAACATCACCAATCCATAAATCGCCGTTTGCCATATCAAAACTAAAACGCCACGGATTACGTAAACCTAACGCCCAAATTTCGCTTAAAACAGAGCTGTCATTGATAAAAGGATTGTCTTGTGGAATAGTATAACCATTAGCTCCACTAACATCGATACGCAACATTTTACCCAAAAATGAGTTGCCGTTTTGAGCATTGTTATTTGGATCGCCTCCGCTGCCACCATCACCTGTACCAATATACAAATAGCCATCTTGACCAAAAGCTAAATGTCCGCCATTATGATTGCTAAAAGGTTGCGAAATGGTTAATAAAATTTCTTCGGAACTTGTATTTGCCACATTAGGATTAGAGGAAACTTGATAACGTGCAATTACTGTATTACCGGAATTATTGGTGTAATTCACGTAAAAACGACCATCTGTACTATAATTTGGCGAAAATGCCAAACCTAACAAACCTTGCTCATTGCCTGAAGAACCTACTTTAGCATCGATATTTAAAAACGGTGTTGCCTGAATCGTTCCATTAACAATCGTTTTTATAATACCATCTTGTTCTACTACAAACATATGATCGTTATCTGTAAATTTAATATCTACCGGACGATTAAATCCGGAATTAATTACTCCTATATCTACTATTAAATTTTGGGCAGAAAGAGACAATGTAAAGAAAAAAATAAAGTTTAAAAGGCTAAATCGGTAGTTGGTTGATTGTTTCATTGGTTTAGTTTAATAAACCAAAGATACTGAATTATTTACAAATAAAAAGAGCCATCATAATGATGGCTTATTTAGTATATTAAAATAAAAATCTTATTTCACCGGTTTCTTAGCATATTTTTTACTTAGCTCTTGTGAAATAGCACTTCGTTCAAACTTTATTCTTCCGGCTCCTGTTTCAATAACACAAGTATTATCACTATCAATTAAATCGACAATTTTACCGTGAATTCCGCTTGTTGTTACTACTTTATCTCCTTTTTTAAGAGAAGATTGAAAGTTTTTTTCTTGCTTTTGGCGTTTCATTTGCGGACGTATCATAAAAAAATACATAATTGCAAACATTACCAAAAGGTAAGGTAACATCGATGCTGTAGATTGTGCTTGTAAAAATATGTTTAAGATCACTTTTTAAGTTTTAAAGGTTTATTTCTTTTTTAATTGTTGTTTTTTTGCTTGTTCGGCTGCTCTTTTTTTAGCCATTTCTGCTCTTTTCTTTCTAGACTCAGCTCTTCTTTTTTCCGCTTCAGGATCCGGTTTTACATTTGCAATAATTTTAACAGTTTCTCTTCCTTTTGCTGTATTGGCAGTAATGGTAACAGTTTTATGTTGTTTATTAGGTTTGTTACGAGAATTGAATTTAACGGTAAATTCACTTTCTTCTCCAGGTTTAATAGGTTCTTTTTTCCAATTAGAAGGCACTGTACAACCACAAGATCCTTTAATGTTTGTAATAATTAAATCGGATTTACCGGTATTTTTAAATTTAAATGTTGTTTCTACCACATCACCTTCATTAATATCTCCAAAATCATGAGAAGTTTCGTTAAAGGTCATCGCCGGTGCATCTGCTTTGTTTACTTCTACTTTTTGTTGTACATTTTTTAAGTTTTCTGCTTTAATCTTAGATGCTGCATCTTTTTTACATGAAGTAATAACAATAGCTACTACAAATAAAGCTAAAATGGAAATTTTTTTCATTTTTAAATATTTTAAATTAATAATTAATAGTTTAAGGACTTCAAAAGTAAAAAAAATTATATCAATCCTCTACCAATTTTATTAATTTTTCCTTCTTTTAGATATTTTTTAGAAATTTTATCTAAAATTCCGTTTATAAATGTGCTGCTTTTGTCAGAGGAATAATCTTTTGCAATTTCAATATACTCGTTTATGGTAACTTTTATCGGAATACTAGGGAAATATAAAAACTCGGTAATGCCCATTTTTATTAAAATTAAATCTATATGAGCAATACGATCAAACTCCCAATTAGGTGTTAGTGCATCAATTTCGGCATCATAATCATTAAAGTGTAAGATGGTTTTCGCAAACAAATCTTTTGCAAATTTACGGTCATCTTCATTTTTAAATAAAGGCTCTATTTGAAACAATCCGTATTCATTTATAGTATTTAATTCTTTTACAATATGCGTATTTACAAAAGGCAAATCGTCAATCCATCCTATGTTTTCACTTTCATAAAAGTCTAACAATTTATCATTTGGTGCAATAAATTCTTTATACTGTTTTAAAACAAACTCCTTATCATCTTTAAATGATGGATTTTCAATTTTGGCATAATTTTTAAATAAATCCGATGCTAATAATTCTTCCCAAATAAGTTGTAAATACTCGGTTTTATCTTTCCAAATATCTAAATTTTTATTTTGAGTTAATTCTATAAAATCCGGATTTTCCTCAATTTTAAGCAATACTTTATTATGAATTACATTTTCATAACCTTGCTTATTATCTAATTTTAAAACCCTGTTTTTAGATAAAATTTGATATCGTTTTTTAGCAAATTTTCTAACACCAACCAATAAGTTCAGTTGAATAATGTATAGTTCATAAAGTTTTTCGAAACTTAAAAATAAATATTTTTCTTGTTTGGCAATATCGGTATTTTTAGACTGCGTAAATGCATAAATATTTTGCATTACTTTGATACGGATGTGTCTTCTATTTAACATTTTATGAACCTATTTTTTGAGGTTGCAAATATACAGCCTTTGTTTAGCCTACAATACTATTTTTTGATTTTTTTAATCTGTAAAAATTTATTTATTAAAAGATTGATTAGCAAGATTCAAGTCACAAATGCAACTTTTGGTTAAACAATAATTTATTCATTACAAATATAGGGTTTTCATAATTAAATCTCTTTCTAGGTCTTGCATTTATTTTAGTTTCTATTTCCTTTATAT
>JALSLI010000159.1 GCA_026988395.1 Flavobacteriaceae bacterium
AAGAAATTTACAATATCGTGCATAAATATTTTTTTGCAAAAATAGGTTTTTATTTTACAACGATTATTTCGTCATTGGTTAATAAATGATCATTTTTAAACCGTAATAAGAGTTGTGCAACGGCTATAGTGTCTTTTTCGCAATAATCTACAATTCGTTTAATATTTTTTTCTTGGTAATATACCTGTGCTACTTGGCTACCGTCTATATCATCTTTTGGTGATGGAATATCTAATATTTCGGTTAATAAACTAAGCGAGGTATAGTGTTTGTAATCACCAAATTTCCAAAGTTCTAAGGTGTCTAAATGCGGAATTTCCCAAGGTTTTTTACCGAAAAGATTTAATTTTTTAGGTAATTTAATTTGGTTAATAATCATGCGTCTTGCAATATACGGAAAATCAAATTCTTTACCGTTATGAGCACATAACACGTGGTTTTTACCGGAAAAATGTTCTTCTAATAAATTTTTAAAATTTTGAAGGAGTATTTTTTCGTCTTTATCGTAAAACGATTTGGTTCTAAACGTGCGATTTTTGGTATAAGAAGAAAAAAATCCTACCGAAATACAAACGATTTTACCAAATTCTGCCCAAATTCCGGCACGTTCATAAAATTCTTTTGGAGTTATTTCTTCTTTACGTTGGTATGCCGTTTTTTGTGTAAATAATTCTTGTTTTTTAGCAGATAGGTTTTCAAAATTTTCCATTTCCGGAACCGTTTCAATATCTAAAAACAAGATGTTTTCGGGTGTTATTTTTTCGAGCATTTTTTTTATGGTAAATATAGTAAAAAAACAAAAAGCAGGATTTCTTATGAAATCCTGCTCTGCGATTGGCGGTTTAAACCAATCTAATCAACTAACCAAACCTAATATTTTAACGATTACTCGTTTTATGTTGTTTTGTTTTACGAACTTTTGTTTTTCGTAATACTTTAAACCTTTTTCTTGGTTCTTTATTCATTCCGTTTTTAGAAGGGTTTATTTTTTTATAAATAATTTGGTCTAAACCTTCAAAAATATACGTAGTATCTGATGCATTGTGATACAATTCAATTTTGCCATCATTTAGTACTGTTAATTCAAATTCTTCGGTACCGTAATCATCGTAATGGAGTTCAATTATTTTTAAATTATCATAACCTTGAACGTCAAATATTTCATAACCACCGGAGAAATCCCAAATAATACCTGCAACATTCGTGCCAACCGGATCTTGTGAGGATAAAAAGGAGTTTCGATTTTCCGGAATGAAGGCTAAAAAATTTTCATTATCAAAATCATTTTCAGCACCATCGATAGTTGCTGTTTTTTCCCAAGCAGTATATTCTTGTAAGAAAAACTCGATATTATCGTAAAAAACAGCATCAAAATTAAATTCGTTTAAGTTGTAACCTGTTAATTGGTAAGTTACATTTTGGTTTAAACTACGTAGTTTAATTCGGTTATTAGATGTTTGAATGACTTCTAAGTCGATTGCACCGTCTAAATCGTGGTCAATTTCTAAAACGGTTCCGTTTGTATTGTAATATCCTATTTGGTCACCAATTCCGTTGCCAACGCTACCGATACCAACTAAATTGTTGTTTGCATAGATATTGCCGTTTCTAAAAGAAAGTGTAAATGCAAGAGATAAAAATCGCACATCGCCGGTTCCGTATGTTTGGTTAGAGTTGATATACCATAAATCTTTGGATTGTAACAGCTGGTCTAATGAAATACCGCTATTTGTTCCGTTATCGAAATGAGCCGGATTTTCATCAACTACTACACAAGAAGTGAATGTGATACTAAGTATTAAGGCGATTAAGGTAGATTTTAGCGTTTTCATCATCATAAATTTTAAAAATGTATTAACGATAATTCAAACTCTGTGCCAAGAATATTTTAACCCGAAAAATACATAGGTTTTCGTTATGAAAAGCCAAAATACCAATAGAAACCTAATGAAATGGTTCACGAACACCTTAAAAAACAATAAAAAAGTTGTGAGCTAATTGGGAAGCACAGGAATTTTTTAGAGAAAAAATTGTAGCCCAATTTTGAGCATTTTCAATTATAGCAGGTAGTTTGGCTTTGTAATAGAAAATGTATGAATTTTTCGGGTTAAGGCATAAACAAATCCTTCTTTTTGTTTAGTATAATTTTATAAAAAGAAGTTTTTTTGTTTTCGGCATATTCAATTACAGCCTCATTTTCTTTGAGTTTAAAAGGAAAATCCTTTTTATTTTGAGGTAATGTATTGCCGTATTCTTTTTTCGGATTGCTGTGCATTTGCATATTTTCCGGCTTGTAACCGGTATTAATATTTGCAGAAAGTAGTATTTCGTTACCGGAATTATTTACTGATAAATCTAATTTATGTTCTTTAAAATAGAGATTTTTAAAATTTACGTTACCGGAAATATTGGTAAGTTTAATTTTAATTCCGATTCCTTTTACACCTTCTCGTCCGCCATACCAATTTTGATAATAAGCATCTAGTATCTTAAAAGGAGGATTTTTTACAAGTTTAGTAATGTTACAACCAAAAATAAAAATGGAGCTCAGAATAATTATGTATTTCATAACTTTAAAAAGTTTCAAGTAAAGGTAAATTTATTTTATTTCCATTACAAATGGCATTCGCATTTGGATGCCTTTTAATTGTGAAAATTGTTTAAAGTCGTTTAATATTTTATAATTATCACTACCTATTTCTTCTTTTATTAATTGGTGCATTTTCATTTTCATAAAAGGAGAATTGCTTAAAATTTTACCTAAATCTTTTTTATATCTTGGTAAATTTTTGATTTTATAATCTTTTAATTTTGCTAACTTCGCAGCATAGGCGATTGCATCTTCAAGGTTACCCATTTCATCTACCAACCCAACCTTTTTAGCTTGCGTACCACTCCAAACTCTACCTTGTGCAATTTCATCTACTTGTTTAACGGTCATTTTTCTTCCTTTGGCAACTCTGGATAAAAAAGTGTTATATATGTGCTCAATACTCTCTTTGGTTACTTTTTTGAAGTCTTCAGAAACCGGTTCAAAAATACTATAAGGAATACTGTGTTTGTTAGTTTGTACTTGTTCGGCATTAATACCAATTCTATCGGCAAATTCTTTTACATTTGGCACCATACCAAAAACACCAATTGAGCCTGTTACCGTTGTAGGTTCGGCAAAAATTTTATCGGCATTACAAGAGATATAATAACCTCCGGAAGCTGCGTAATTTCCCATGGAAACAATTAATGGTTTTTCTTTTTTTACTTGTTCTAATTCATGCCAAATAATATCAGATGCTAAGGCACTTCCTCCGGGAGAATTTACTCGTAATACAATAGCTTTTACTTTTTTGTCTTTTACAGCTTTTCGTAAAGCTTTAATAATACTTTCTTGTCCGATATATGTTTCATCACCTTCACCGTATTTTATTTCTCCTTGAGCATAGATAACTGCGATACGATCTTTTACGGTAATTTTCACTTTTTTTCTTCCTTTTCCGGTTTTTATATAATCTTTAATAGAGATATAATTAAGCTTTTTATCATCTTTTACCTGCAAATGTTTTTTAAGTAAGGCTTCGTATTGGTCATGGTAAATAGTATCATTAACCAAGTTGTTTTGGATAGCAAGTTTGGCGTTTCTTCCACCTAAACTATCTGCTATTTGATCAATTTCTTGAATTGTTTTTCCTCGTGATTCACCTATTTCTTGTTTAAAGTTCATCCAAATATCTTGTAACAATTCCGTTAGTTGTGTGCGGTTGGCTTCACTCATTTTATTAGAGATAAAAGGCTCTACGGCACTTTTGTATTTTCCGTGTCTGATAACTTCAAATTTAACACCGTATTTATCTTCAAAATCTTTAAAAAACAACAAATCGGCACCTAACCCTTTTAGGTCTAATCCACTTAACGGATTTACATAAACCGAATCTGCAACTGAGCTGAGGTAGTAGTTTTTTTGGCTATATCCATCAGAATACGCAGTAATAAATTTACCGGATTCTTTAAATTCTTTTAATTTTTTTCTAATTTCTTGTGTTTGTGCCAATCCTGCTTTTAACGATTGGATTTCAATACTGATTCCTTTAATTTTTTTGTCGGTTTTGGCATTTTCAATTGCATTTAAAATTTGATGTAATTTTAATACTTTTGGTTCTTCTTTAAATAATTCGGAAAACGGACTTTCAACATTATAATCATCTAAAATTGGTTTTTTAAAGTTTAATTTTAAGATGCTGTTTTCTTTTACTGTCGTTTTTTCTTTGTCTGCAAAAGCACTTCCTATTAAGGCAAAAAAAAGAAACATAATAAAAATGGCTATAAAAAAACCAAGGATACTCGCTAATAAATTTCGTAAAAATTTCATGGTAATATTGTTTTGTTTGTATGACGTTTTATGAATCAAAAAGTTACAAAATTAAATGTAAAATTGTTCAAAACTCAGTTTGCAAATATAGAATTTTTGTTATTCTTTTTCCGTTCTTTGTAATCCATAAGATGAAAATAATACGAACGACATATTTATCCTTAGGTAGTAATCAAGGAGATTTACTTAAAAACCTACAACAAGCCGTAAACTTAATTGCCGATAAAATTGGCAAAATAAATGCGGTTTCTTCTGTTTATAAAACTAAATCTTGGGGTTTTAAAAGTGATGATTTTTTAAATATATGTGTTTCGGTTGCTACCAACTTACCTCCGGAAACATTGTGGAAAAGAATTGTATCTATTGAAAAAATTCTTGGTAGAACACGTAAAAAATCAGCTACTTATCAAGCTAGAACGATTGATATTGATGTGTTGCTGTTTGATGATGAAATTATTTTTTCCAAACAGTTAAAAGTACCACATCCTAAAATGTTAGAGCGAAAATTTGTTTTAGAACCTTTAGCGGAAATTGCTCCGTATGTAAAACATCCTATCACAAAACAAAATATCGTTTCTTGTTTAGCCTCTTGCGAGGATAAAACAGCTATAGAAAAAACGAATTTAAAAATCGTAAAACCCATTTCGCTTGACGAAAAATACAATTATATTGCTATTGAAGGGAATATTGGTGCCGGAAAAACAACATTAGCAAATATGATTGCTGATGAATTTAATGCCAGATTGGTGTTAGAACGTTTTGCCGATAATCCGTTTTTACCTAAATTTTACGAAGATAAAGAGCGTTATGCGTTGCCGTTAGAAATGAGTTTTTTAGCAGATAGATACCAGCAATTATCAGATGATATTGCCCAATATGATTTGTTTAAAAATTTAGTAGTTTCCGATTATTATATTTTTAAATCGCTTATTTTTTCACAAGTAACTTTGCAAGAAGATGAATATGCTTTATATCGACGTATTTTTGATGTGATGTATAAAGAAATTACTAAACCGGATTTGTATATTTATCTCCATCAAAATACAGACAGATTGTTAGAAAACATCAAAAAAAGAGGAAGAGAATACGAACAAAATATCCAAGCAGGATATTTAGATAAAATTCATAAAGGGTATTTTAATTTTATTAAATCAGAAAAAAATTTAAACACGTTAATTATAGATGTTTCTGAAATGGATTTTGTAAAAAACCCGGCAGATTATGAGAATATTTTAAAAAAAATAAAGAATCATTAAAAAGTATTAAGTTTTTGTTAAATTTGACCAACAAATCAATACACTAAATTTAATATGAAATTTCTAACAGTTTGCCTTATATTTTTAACATTTACACATTCTTTTTCGCAAAAATCGGATTTAGAAACTTGGACAATAGGTGTGGGAGCAAATAACTTTTTAATGCATGGCGATTTAAGTTCGGTAAATTCTAAAGCTACAAAATCATTAAATACCGGATTTTATGTTTATTTAAATAAAATGATATCTCCAATTTTTGGCTTTGAAATAAAAGGACAGGTATTAAAAATGTATGGTTCTTCACAAGAATTCTCTTCATCTTATCCTATTTTATATACAGATAGAAATTTAGATAATGTGTATTTTAAAGGAGAAACTTTTGGTGGTGAGTTTAATGTTGTTTTTAATTTAAGTAATTCTCTTAACAATCCTTATGATTCTACAAAAAGAAAAATAAATTTTAATGGTTATTTGGGTGCAGGCTATCATTCGTATAATTCAAAATTATATGATTTAACAACAGATGAATTATTGATTGATTTTAGCCAAAATTTAAATAGAAATGGAGATGTAAAATCCATTTATTATACGGCAGGTTTAGGATTGCGATATAAATTATCTAAAAAAATCGATATAGAATTAAGACAAACCGTAAATTTTAATAACGAAGACCATTTAGATGCTGCAATTTCTCAAAAAGAATATTTTGAAACGTTTTTTGTTACCGGTTTGGGTTTAGTTTGGAAATTTAGTAAACCGGAAAGAGAGAGTATTGTTTGGCAAAATTCGACAACGATTAGAGAAAAAAAAGAGAAAGAAAGAAAACAAAAAGAAACTATAGAAGCCTCGGATTATATTAATAAAATTTTAGAAGATTCTGATGGTGATAATGTAATTGATAAATTCGATAAAGAACCAAATACACCAAAAGGAGCTTTAACGTATTCAAATGGCGTTGCTATTGATACCGATAAAGACGGTGTGATTGATTTGAATGATAAATGTCCGTTAATATTTGGAGAAAAATCGGATGGTTGTCCTGAACAAAAGGATACTGATGGCGATAATGTTTTAGATAAAGATGATTTATGTCCGGAGGAATTTGGTAACAAATATAATAAAGGTTGCCCAAAACAAGATAATTTAATAACTGAAACAGAAAAAACGAGTATAATTAGTCTTGCAAAAAATATTTTCTTTGATTCCGGTACATCTACTTTAAAAGAATCCTCAAAAATGGATTTAGATAAAATTGCACTTATTATGTTGGCGAATCTAAATGTTAAATTCATAATTGAAGGTCATACAGACAGTGGTGGAAAAAGATTATACAATCTAATGTTGTCACAAAAAAGAGCTAATAATGTTAAAAAATATTTAGTTTCAAAAGGAATACCTGCCGAAAATTTAGTTGCTATCGGTCTTGGATTTTCAAAACCAAAATATAATAATTTTTCGTTAGGTGGAAGACAATTAAATCGTAGAGTAGAAATAAAAGTTAATGAAAAGGAATTATCTGAAAAAGATTTTGCTGCCGAAAAACCGAAAACATATATCGTTAAAAAATATAACACCCTTTTTTCAATAGCAAAAATGTTTGGAGTTTCTGTTGAGGATTTAAAAAAATGGAACAATTTACCGGATAATAAAATTATTGTTGGTCAAAAATTAATTGTTGCTAAATAATTTTAAATAAAAAATTGATTCTATATTTTTAAGTTTAATTGACACAAATCAATCAAAATATTGACGTAAATCAATTAAAAATTTGAAATGAAAAGGTTTTTATATCTTAATTTTATAGGCTTATTTACAAGTTAGCTATGAAAAAAATTTTGTTTATTTCCCTCTTCTGCTATGTTTCGTTTTCGTTTTCACAAAAAAGCAGTAATTTAGAAAATTGGGTTGTTGGTATTGGTTTTAATGAATTTTTAATGCACGGAGATTTAACAACAATTAACCCGAAAACAAAAGGATTAAATTTAGGTTTTTATCTGTATTTACAAAAAATGGTTTCACCTGCATTTGGATTGGAATTTAAAGGTCAAATTTTAAATATGAAGGGTGCATCGCAAGATTTTTCAGATCCTTATCCTGTTTTATATACCGAAACAGAAGATCCAAACAATCTATATTTTAAAGGTGATGCATTGGGCGGCGAACTAAATTTAGTAATTAATCTAACCAATTCGCTAAATAATCCGTTTACGCATTCCGGCAGAAAATTTAATTTAAATGCTTATGCAGGTATGGGTTACCATACATATAATTCTAAATTATATCGTTTAAATGATGATACTGAATTGGTAAATTATGCAAATCATTTAGGTAAAAAAAGCTATGCTAAATCGGTTTATTATACAACAGGATTAGGATTGCGATATAAACTTTCAAAACGTTTGGATGTTGAATTAAGACAAACGGTTAATATTAATAACGAAGATAATTTGGATGGGGCAATTAGTAACAAACAAAGCATTGAAACTTTTTTTACTACTAATATTGGTTTTGTTATTAAGTTACAAGCTTCCGATAAGGAAAATATTATTTGGAAAGAAAAATACACGAATGATGAAAGTTTAATTGATTCGAAATTGGCAGCAAAAAATATTAGAGACAGTCAAGTATTAAAAACTTTATTTAAAGATTCTGATGGCGATAATGTTATTGATAAATTTGATGTTGAAAAAAATACACCTAGAGGTTCTATGGTTTACGGTAATGGTAGAGCAATTGATACAGACCGAGATCGCGTAATTGATCTGTATGATAAATGTCCGTTGCAATTTGGAAAACGCAAAGATGGTTGCCCAATAATTAAAGATACCGATGGCGATAATGTATTGGATAAATTTGATTTATGTCCGGATGAATTTGGTGATCGTAACAATCAAGGTTGCCCGTTAATCGAAACAGTTACAGAAACAATAGACACAAGAATTGTAAATTTAGCTAAAAATATTTTCTTTGATAACGGTAAATATACTTTAAGAGATTCTTCTAAAAAAGATTTAGATAAAATTGCTAATATTATGTTGGCAAATCCAGATATTAAATTTGTTATCGAAGGACATACAGACCGAGGAGGAAACGAAACGTATAATTTGGTTCTATCGCAAAATAGAGCAGATGCGGTTTTAGAGTATTTGGTTTTAAGAGGTGTTCCTGCAAAAAATTTAAAAGCGAAAGGCTATGGTTTTTCCAAACCGAAATACAATAATTATTCAAATGAAGAAAAACGATTAAATCGGAGAGTAGAGATTAAAATTGATAAAAAGGAAGTTGTAAAAACTCCGGTACAAAAGACCAAAGATATTATTTATATCGTTCAAAAAGGTGATACGTTAACTAAAATAGCTAGAAAACACCATGTAACAATAAAAGAATTAATTGATTGGAATCATTTAAAAATGACCAATTTAAAGATAGGTCAAACATTATTAATTATTGTAGAGTAAAGATGATGATTGATGATTAATAAGGTGTTAAACACAAGTTAATCTTAAATAATATTTTCTTTAATTGCGTATAAAACCAAACCGATACGGCTTTTTACATTTAATTTAACAAAAAGACGTTCGCGATATCCATCTACCGTTTTTGGGCTTAAAAACATTTTTTCGGCGATTTCTTTATAAGTCATTTCTTGGCAAGCGTATTTTAAGAGTTCTAATTCTCTTGGTTTTAATTCTACGTGATTTAATGGATTTCTGTCAATTTTATTAGCGTGTAATAGTGTGTCATTTATTTGTTCTGTATAGTAAAAGCCTTTTTCTATGGTTTCTTCAATTGCTTGATGTAGTACTGTTGGATGAATATCTTTAAGTAAATATCCCTTGGCTCCGGCACGTAGCATTTT
>JALSLI010000160.1 GCA_026988395.1 Flavobacteriaceae bacterium
TTATAAACTCTTTTAATAAAGGTTTGAATAAATTTCGTTGATTTTGATTTGATGATTTTCCTATCATAAATTGCAAGATTTATACTGCAATATAAGAAAAACCTTGCAATTAAACACTATAAAATAACAGAATTATATGAGTTATTTTATTGATTATAAATTGATTGAATGGTATTTAAGGAGTGACTATTTACTTGTTAAAGTTCCGATTACAAACAAAAAAAACACCTAAAATGCATTTTAGGTGTTTTTTTTTGTTTTTAGGTAAAAGTTTAAATTTTTATTTCTTCTTTTTGCCTTTCTTCTGTAATTCTTGCTGTTCTTGTGCTTGTTTCATCGCTTCGTCTAAACGCTGTCTAAACTTAGATTTTTTCTTTGGAGCACGTTTTTTATTCTCTTGTATCAGTGCGTGAATTTTCTTCTCGTCAATAATATAATGCTTGATAACCAACATAATTACAATAGAGATTAATTGTGAGATAAAATAGTAAATACTTAATCCCGAACCATAACTATTAAAGAAAACCAACATCATAACAGGTGATAAATACAACATCATTTTCATCATCTTTTGCATATCCGGCATTCCTTCTTGTGCAGGTTGTTGCATGTCTGCTTGTTGTCCTTGTGTTAATTTCATATAGAAATACATAGTTATCGATGCTAAAATAGGAAACAAAGCGATATGGTCTCCGTAAACCGGAATTCTAAACGGTAATTTAGCAATTTCATCATAGGCAGATAAATCGTTTACCCATAAAAAACTCTTTTGCCTCAAATCAATATTTGTAGGGAAAAAACGGAATAAAGCAAAGAAAATAGGAGCTTGTAATAATGCAGGAATACAACCTGCCATTGGATTAACGCCTGCTTTTCGTTGCAATGCCATCGTTTCTTGTTGGCGTTTCATTGCATTTTCTTTTCCTTTGTATTTTTCATTTATTTCCTGAATCTCAGGTTTGATTACTTTCATTTTTGCACTAGACAAAAAGGATTTGTATAATAAAGGAGACATCAATAATTTTATGGTAATTGTTAGCAAGATAATTACCAATCCTAAATTGCCGATATATTTATGGTAGAAATTAAAAACAGGCATTATTAGATATTTATTAATCGTTCTAATAATTGCCCAACCTTGTAATGTTAATCTTTCAAAATCGTAGCTTTTGTAGTTACGGAGGATCTTATAATCTGTTGGACCGTAATACATTTGCATGTCTTTTTTTAGTTCATTATTTGTTGCAGTAAGTTCAACATGAGTTTCGAATTGTTTGGTAAAAACAGTGTCTTTTTCTTCGTCTTGTACCAGATTTTTAGAAATAAGTACTGCTTTTTTAAAGGGTTTTTCTTTTGCCGTTAAAATAGAAGAAAAGAATTGTTTTTTATAAGCAACCCAATTTAAGTTCTCAACGTCTTCTTTATCTTCTTTACTCATTGCACTTAGGTAATCAAATTTATCACCATCGTACATAAAATCCAATTCAGTGTATTGGTTTTCGTATTTTACACTTTTTTCAGTTCTAATAGTCTTTAATAACCAATCTAAATTAATTTTTTCAGATGTATTTAAGACTTGAGATAATCCTTTGGATTCGATACTAAAATCCAACATGTAATCATTTGGTTTTAAAGTGTATTTATATTCCAGATATTGGCTATCCGATATTTTTAATTTCATTGATAACACTTGATTTTCACCATCTTTATTGAGGGAAGGTTCAAAATACATATCTTTGGTATGAATTTTTCTGCCATCTTTGGTAAAGAAAGTCAAGTTTAAAAGTGCATTATTATTTTTAATTAAAAAGAGCGGTTTTTTATCCCAAGTAACATATTTTAATAATTGTAAAGAAGTGATTTGTCCTCCTAAATTATTTACTTTTATGTTTAAAACTTCATTTTTTAAAGTTGTTTCTTTTTTTATAGCCGAAGGTAGCGTTTTTGCATAATCAAAACTTCCCATTGCTTTGGCGACATAAGCAGAATCTAAAGTAACATCAGGTGTTTCTACTTGGCTTAACGGAATAGAATCTAATTTTTTAGTTTTTGCTAGTGTTAATTTTTGAATAGAATCTTGTTTTCTAGTTTTCTTTTGTTTGGCAATTTCTTCGGGCGTTGGTTGGTTGTTGTATATCCAGACAAAAGCCAGGATTCCGAATAAAACCATTCCGATAAGGGAATTATAATCAAATTTTTTTTCGTTCATTGTGTTTAATTTTGCTTTTAAAGCGATATTATTTTTCGTTTAAAAAATCGGACAAATGTACTAATTATTGTTTAGTTGTTTGTTACTTATTTGTAGGTAAATTTTTGTAATGTTACAATAAGTATGTTAAAACTCACTGGTAAAATGTAATTTAACGCTTGGATATTTGCTTTGTGTCATTTGTATGGTAAAATCGGAATCTGCCAGAAATACCAATTTACCTTCTTTATCTTTTGCTAAATAGCGTTGTTTTACACGTTTAAAATCTTGAAATTCGGCATTTTTTTCATCTTCTGGAGCAACCCAACAAACTTTGTGCATATTTAGGTTTTCGTAGGTACATTTTGCACCGTATTCGTGTTCTAAACGGTATTGTATTACTTCAAATTGTAAAGCACCAACGGTACCAATTACTTTTCTTCCGTTAAGGTTTAAGGTAAAAAGTTGTGCAACACCTTCATCCATTAATTGATCAATTCCTTTTGCCAATTGCTTGGATTTCATTGGGTCTGCATTGTTAATATACCTAAAATGTTCCGGTGAAAAAGCGGGGATTCCTTTAAAATTTAAAATTTCGCCTTCGGTTAAAGTATCTCCAATTTTAAAATTTCCGGTATCGTGTAAACCTACGATGTCTCCGGGAAAAGATTCATCTACAATTTGTTTTTTTTCAGCAAAAAAAGCATTTGGAGATGCAAACTTCATTTTTTTATTTAATCGCACATGTAAATAGTTGGTATTTCGTTTAAAAGTACCTGAAACGATTTTAACAAAAGCCAAACGGTCACGGTGTTTTGGATCCATATTGGCGTGGATTTTAAAAACAAAACCGGTCATTTTTGGTTCTTCGGGTTTTACAATTCTGGTGTCTGCTTGTTTTGGTTGCGGATGAGGTGCAATTTCAATAAAACAATCTAATAATTCTTTTACACCAAAATTATTTAATGCAGAACCGAAAAATACAGGTTGTAAATCGCCTTTTAAATATTCATCTTTATCGAATTTAGGATATACTTCATCAATTAATTCTAATTCTTCACGTAAATCTTCGGCGTGTTTTTTACCGACAATTTCATCAAGTTCGGGTGTATTGATATCTTTAAATTCAACTCCTTCTGAGATTGTTTGCTTATTATCTCCATCAAATAAATTTAATTTTTGTTCCCATATATTATAAATTCCTTTAAAGTCATAACCCATTCCGATAGGGAAACTTAAAGGAGTGACGCGTAAACCCAATTTTTGTTCTACTTCGTCTAAAAGATCAAAAGCATCTTTTCCTTCTCGGTCTAATTTATTGATAAAAACGATAATTGGTATTTTTCGCATTCGGCAAACTTTAACCAATTTTTCGGTTTGTTCTTCTACACCTTTTGCAACATCAATTACAACAATTACACTATCTACAGCAGTAAGTGTTCTAAAAGTATCTTCGGCAAAATCTTTATGTCCGGGAGTATCTAGAATATTTATTTTTTTCTCTTTATAATTAAATGCAAGAACCGATGTGGCAACCGAAATACCACGTTGGCGTTCGATTTCCATAAAATCGGATGTGGCACTTTTTTTTATTTTATTATTTTTTACTGCTCCGGCTTCGTTAATAGCTCCTCCAAAGAGTAATAATTTTTCGGTTAGTGTGGTTTTTCCTGCATCAGGATGTGATATAATACCAAATGTTCTTCGGCGTTTTAATTCTTCTATAAATGTCATTTGTAAGATGCTTTCTTCGATTTAATCGAAATAATTTTAGTGATTGTAGTGTTTTATCTTTTTTAGTAGTTGCTGTCTTCAGGATGTTTTTGCATAAATTCCATCGCTTTATCTACCATTTCAGTACTTCCGCAGAAAAAAGGCACACGTTGGTGTAATTCTGTTGGTTTAATATCTAAAATTCGTTGGTAACCATCGGTTGCTTTACCGCCGGATTGTTCGGCTAAAAAAGCTATAGGATTGCATTCGTAAAGCAATCTTAATTTTCCTTTTGGGTTTTTTGAACTGGTTGGATAGATATAAATTCCTCCTTTAATCATATTTCTATGAAAGTCGGAAACTAACGAACCAATATATCTGGATGTATAGTTTTTACCGTCTTCTACCTCTTTTTGAATAAACTTTAGATAATCTTTTACACCTTGTGGAAAATGTACATAGTTTGCCTCGTTAATAGAATATATTTTTCCCATTTTTGGGTGTTGCATTTTAGGATGCGATAAATAATAAGTTCCAATTGCCGGATTTAGAGTAAAACCATTTACGCCTTTTCCGGTTGTATAAACGAGCATTGTGGAAGTACCGTAAACGATGTAACCTGCGGCAACTTGCTTGTTTCCGGGTTGTAAAAAATCTTCTATAGTTACGGGTTGTCCCTTAGGAGTGATGCGTTCATAGACAGAAAAAATAGTTCCAACAGAAACGTTTACATCGATATTTGAAGAACCGTCTAACGGATCCATTAATAAAATATATTTATTGTCATTTGCTTTGTTTCCGCCTTCAATAACGATAAATTCATCTTCTTCTTCACTGGCAATTCCACATACAATTTCGCGGTTTATTAGTGTTTGTTTAAATTTTTCGTTAGCATAAACATCTAATTTTTGCTGCTGTTCACCTTGGATATTTGTTTCTCCGGCAGCACCTAAAATATTTACTAAACCTGCTTTATTTACTTCATAATTTACTACTTTAGCAGCAAGTCTGATAGCATTTAAAAGTCTAGACAATTCGCCTGATGAACCCTGAAATTCTATCTGTTTGTTGATAATAAATTCACCAAGCGTTGTATTTTTTTTCATTATTTGTATTTTTGAATGCAAATATCGTTAAATTTGCTGAATATTTTTAAAATTATTTTTGAATTGGATTTACGTATAAGGGAAATAGAAAAAAAGGATATTCATTCGGTTTATAAATTATTAAAAGCATATTGTAATTTTAATAATTTTAAATTGGATTGTTATACGAGTTTCGATTTGTTAAAAGAAGTTCTTTCTGAAGAAACTTTTGTAAAATTGTTTGTTGCCGATTTAGAAGGTGAAATCATTGGTTTTATACTTTTTAATCAATCTTTTGATTTAACCGGAAGATCTATTTTTATTGAAGATAATTTTGTAATCGAAAAATATCGCGGTAAAAAAATTGGAAGTTCATTATTTTCAAAAGTTTTAGAATACGCTCTTGCTAATAAAATAGAAAAAATTAAATGGTCTGTTAAAGAAAGGGATGCTCATTTTAAAAAATTGTATAAAGAAATGGGAGCTAATTTATTGGATGATAAAATAGCTTATATGCTAACAAAAAAACAATTAAAAGAATTAGCTAATAAAAAAATTGAATTTGATTCCGATTTATTTAAAATCAGACAAGTTAATAATAGAGATTTACCTGAGGTTAAATATTTTATCGATTCCGAAAGGGAAATTTTAAATAAAGAAACGAGTGTTGATATTTATGATTTAATGAAATATGGTTTAGGCGAAAATCAATTATTTAAAATGTTACTCTTAGAAGTAAATGATGAAATAGTTGGATTGATGACATTTTTTGATTATTTTTCTGCTTTGTACGGTAAGGCATCACATATACAATGCACTTTTGTAAAAGAAGAGTATAAAGGTATTGGTGTCGGAAAGATTTTAAATACCTATTTAATTAATAAAATGGCAAAAGAAAACTATAATGTTCTAACTATAGATATTGATAATAATGACGAAGATGCTAAAAAAAGAATGCAATTTTTTGCAAGTACTCTTATTGAAGACAATACAATAGTGGAAATGGATAATAATACTCTTAGAGATTTAATAAATTTAAACTAATCGATGTTATTACGTAGAGCAGAGAGAAAAGATATGCCGGAAGTTTTAGAGCTGATAAAAGAATTGGCTGCTATTAAAAAAACTGATAAAATAACAATTTCGGTTTATGATTTAATGCGTGATGGATTTTCTGAAAATCCAAATTTTTATATGTATATAGGAGAGTCTGAGCGTGAAATTGTAGGTTTTGCACTGTTTTATAAAGCATATTCTTTTACCGGTAAATCTATTTTTATTGAAGATGTCTATGTAACTAAAAAATATAAAAGACAAGGGATTGCTTTATCCTTATTTACAAAAGTATTGGATTTTTCTTTGACAAATAAAGTGTCAAAAATAGTATGGTTGCTAGAAAAAAAATACAAAAGTTTAGAACAATTATATTTAAGAGCCGGAGCCGAAATTATTCAAAACACCACCATTTCATCCGTAAATAAAAATGAAATAAAAAAAATTGTTGCTATTGATTTAGATACCAAATCGCCATATTTTAAGATTCGCTTTCTTGCGAGCAAAGATTTGGTTGAAATCATTTCATTATTAGAAGAAACAGATAAAATTAAAAAAGACGAAGTTAGTGTTTACGATTTAATGAAATATGGTTTTGGAGAAAATCCTTGGTTTAAAATGTTAGTTGTAGAAGTGAATCAGCAAATCATCGGATATTTAATGTTCCACGATGCGTATGCAACTTTTAACGGAAAATCCATACATGTAGAAGAAGTTTTTATAAAACCGGAGTTTCAAGGAATGGGTATTGGTAAGATGTTGTATTATGAGTTTTTTAAACACGCATACCAAGAAAATTGTAATAAGATAACGCAAGCTGTTGATTATACTGATGCCAAATCTAAAGAGTTGCTAGCTTTTTACGAAGGTAATTTTAATCCGGAACTTCAAGTTGTACAAATAACAGATAAAGCTTTAGGTAATTTTATAAATGATAGATAATGATAATACGCAAAGGAGAAAAAAGAGATATGCCGCAAGTTTTGGCATTAATTAAAGAATTAGCAGATTTTGAAAAAGAACCTGATGCCGTCGTAATTGATAGTGAGTATCTAGTAGAAAACGGTTTTTCTAAAAATCCGGCTTTTTTTACTTATGTTGCCGAGATAGATAATAAAATTGTTGGAATGGCATTATTTTATTATCGATTTTCTACTTGGAAAGGAAAAACAATTCATTTGGAAGATTTAATCGTAAAACAAAATATTCGTGGTAAAGGTGTTGGTAAAGCTCTTTACGATAAAGTCTTGCAATTTGCTTATGATAATAAAGTAAAAAGAACAGAATGGGTAGTTTTAGATTGGAACAAAAATGCCATAGATTTTTATAAAAAATCAGGTGCAATTATTTTAGATGATTGGCTAACGGTACAAATGCCCGAAGAAAATCTTAAAAAATACTTGCAAGCAGAAAAATTAATCAAATAAATGAAAGTTTATAAATTTGGAGGAGCATCGGTAAAAGATGTAAAAAGTATCAAAAATTTTGTTTCGGTATTACAAAAAATTCCCGTTGAAAATGCAGTTATTGTTGTTTCTGCAATGGGAAAAATGACTAATGCTTTTGAGGAAATCGTAAATGCTTATTTTAACAATAAAAAGGATGTTTCTACTAAAATAGATTTTGTTCGTAATTTTCATCAAAGCATTTTAAACGAATTGTTTTTAGATAAATCCGATTTTATCTATACCCAAATTGACCAAATTTTTATGCAAATAATCGGATTTTTATCATCCAACAAAGAAAAAAATTACCATTATGTTTATGACCAAATTGTAAGTAAAGCCGAACTCATTTCTACTAAAATTTTAAGTGCTTTTTTAAAGCAAAATAAAATAGAAAATAAATGGCTGGATGCAAGAGATTATATTTTTACCGATGCCAATTATAGACAAGCTAATGTAGATTTTAGCAAGACAGATGCTAAAACTAAGGAATTAAAAAGAGATAACTTATATATTACACAAGGCTTTATAGCTAGTACGATTAATGGTGAAACAACAACCTTAGGCAGAGAAGGTTCTGATTATTCGGCGGCAATTTTTGCTTATGCTCTGGATGCCGAAGAACTATCCATTTTTAAAGATGTTCCCGGAGTATTAAATGCCGATCCCAAACTTATTGGCAATACGGTTTTAATTGAAGAGATGTCTTATAAAGAAGCAATAGAAATGGCGTTTTACGGCGCTTCGGTTATTCATCCTAAAACCATTCAACCTTTAAAAAGTAAAAATATTCCACTTTATGTAAAATCTTTTTTAGAGCCTTTAAAAAAAGGAACTATTATTAGAAACAAAGTGAAAATTAAACCCGAAATTCCTTGCTATATCGAAAAGCAACATCAAAATTTAATTTCAATAACAACAAAAGATTTTTCCTTTATTAATGAAAAAAATATTAGTGAAATATTTAGTTTATTGTCTAAACATCAATTAAAAGTAAATTTAATTCAGAATACGGCAATTAGTTTTAGCCTTTGTTTAGAGGATTTTAACGGCAATTTTAAGTCGTTTTTAAAAGACATTAATATAACCTTTAATACAAAGTATAATAACAATGTTAAGTTGCTAACAGTAAGACATTTTAATGATGAAGTTGTACAAAAAATTGAAAAAGTTAACAAAATATTGGTAAAACAAACTACACGAGAAACCGTGCAATTTGTAGTTATGTAGTATATTTGTAAATTCCGGACGATAGATTTACCAATTGTATTTTCTGCTTTTCGGAATAAAGTATATTAAAACAAACGATAATCAATTTAAACAGAGAGAATGAGTTTAGTAAATTCAAAAGAAATAGCCAAAGCAATAAACCTGGATAAATATGGTGTTTTCGGTAATTTTTTAGGATGGACTCTACTCAAAATTTTACGAATATCTCGTTTAAATAAAATTTATGATAAGCATAAAGATAAAAGTGATTTAGAATTTTTAAATGCTATTTTAGAGGAAGTCGAAATCCAATTTGAAATTCCGGAAAACGATTTAAAAAGAATACCTAAAGAAAATGCTTTTATAACGATTTCTAACCATCCGTTAGGTGGAATAGACGGTATTTTATTACTTAAATTAATCTTGGAAAAAAGAAAAGATTACAAAATAATTGCCAATTTTTTATTGCATCGTATTAAGCCTTTAAAACCGTATGTTTTAGCGGTTAATCCTTTTGAAAACCGAAAAGATGTAAAATCCAGCGTTGCCGGAATAAAAGCGGCATTAGAACATATTCGTGCAGGACATCCATTAGGGATTTTTCCTGCCGGAGAAGTTTCTACTTATAAAGATGATAAAATTGTGGTAGATAAACCTTGGGAGCAAGGAGCTGTTAAATTGATTAAAAAAGCCAATGTACCAATTATTCCTATTTATTTTCACGCAAAAAACAGCAAATTCTTCTATTTGTTATCCAAATGGAGTGATTCATTGC
>JALSLI010000161.1 GCA_026988395.1 Flavobacteriaceae bacterium
AACAGGAAGTATCACTCTTGTTGCGGTAATAAGATTATCTTCAATAATAATAGCTCCATCGTGTAGCGGACTATTCTTATAAAAAATACTTTTTAAAATGGGTTTGTTTACTTCAATATGCATGGTGTCTCCGGTTTGTTTAAATGCTTCCAAACTGTTGTTTCTCCCTATTACAATTAAAGCTCCGGTTTTGGTTTTTCCCATTTCATCACAAGCTTCCACGATACTTTCTACATCAGTATCATGATTTATTTCAGATTGTAAAAATTTTAATTGTTTTAAAAATCCGCGTTTTGTGGTAAAATTTGTAGAGCCAATCATCAATAGAAATTTACGGATTTCTTGTTGAAAAACAATAATAAGAGCAATAACTCCTCCACTTAAAAATTTTCCGAGGATAACACTTAACATTTCCATATTTAATGCTTCGGTAAGTTTCCAAATAATAAAAATAATGGAAATTCCTAGAAAAATATTAATAGCTACCGTTCCTTTTACTAAGCGGTAAATGTAGTACATTAATACGGCTACTAAAACGATATCTAAAATATCTAAAAAACCGAAATGTAAAAATTCTAATCCGTTCATTACTGTAAAAGTACTATAATTTTATTAATCTATTATGATGTATTCTTTTTTTGAGATTGTCTTTTTGATAAAGCGTTTTTTTAATTGTGCTTTCGCTGATAAATACTCCTGAAAGTTCATATCTCCATAAAAAATGGGTTGTACAACATTAAGGCTGTCTGTATTATTTTGGATTTTAAAATTTCTATTTTTTATTTCAACGACCAAAGTATCTTTTATAAATGAAGGACGTTTTTTATTGGGAATCAGCACATATTTAATCGAATCAAATTGATAAAAAGAGAGATGATCATTTAAGGAATTTACATAAGTAAAGTAATTTTTCATCGGTTTGGTATTGTGTGGCGATTTTTCGTGATGTTTTATAAATAAACGAATAATTTCAGGCATAACTTCTTTTAAAGCCAGACGTTTATCAACATTAAAAAACCAATTTGTAGATGAAATACGGTTGTGTTCATTTAAGTCTAATTTTCCGTTATCATCATAAAAAAACCAAAGAGCGGAATTGTTTGTAACTTCTTCTTCGCCATTCATGGCAACAACCGGTACTTTTACCTTTCTTTTATTGCAAGATATAATTGTTAAACCGATAAATAGGATTATAAAAATATTTTTCATGAATTTGTTATTTTGTTTTAGATTGTCCGATTTTTTCTAAAAATAGAATAAGACCAAATCCGATTATTGCTAATATAACGGCTAAAATTAATTGGTTATTTTCCATTTGAAAAGGAGAAATACTTTTTTGTGTTAAAGGTAATTTAATTCCTTTCGAGTTTGTGTACCAAGTTAAAGTCTCTTTCCATGGCCAAATTTTGTTAAGTGAACCAATAATAAAACCGGTTAAAACAGCAAGTGTTCGATCTTTGTAGTTTTTAAAGAGCCATTTTAAAATTCTTGCAAAAGAAAGTAATCCTATGACAGCTCCGAAACCCAATAAGGCAATTTTTTTAATATCAAAATTATGAATGGCTTCCAGAGCAGGTTTGTAAACACCAAGAAGTAATAAAATAAAAGCACCCGAAATTCCGGGTAAAATCATAGCACAAATAGCCAAAGCACCTGCTAAAACCAAAAACCAATCTTGATTATGCGTTTCCATTGCCGGCATTATGGTGATGTAGTATGCAGTTGCACTTCCGATGAGTAGATTTATTATAGTAATAAAATCCCATTTTTTAATTTGTTTACCTACAAAATAAATACTTGCTAAAACCAAACCGAAAAAAAAGGACCAAATTAATATTGGATGTTCTTCCAATAGCCATTTAAATAATCTAGCTAATGAAATGACACTTAGTGCAATACCAAATAGTAAACTGAGTAAAAAAGAACCGTTAACATAATGAAAAGCAGCTTTTAATCCTTTTTCTTTTAAGACTTTTATTGCTTTAAAGTTAAATGCGTTTATGCTGTCTATCAGTTCGTCATAAATTCCGGAAATAAAAGCGATTGTTCCTCCGGACACTCCCGGAACAACATCTGCTGCACCCATAGCGACACCTTTTAAACTAATAATAAGGTAGTCTTTAAATTTTCGTTGCATTAAATAAAAGATTGAATAAGTTCTTGAATGTCTTCTCTATGATAATAGTAATGAAATAAATCTTTAAAGATTAATACATTTTCGGCATTGGTCAGTAAAGCATTTTTTAAATAGAAGAAGCCTTCGTTGTCTTTTTTTAACATAAAAAACAGACCGCTTAAACGGTAAAAAATATCGACTTCGTTTTTAAACTGTTTTTCGGCTTTAAATAAAATTTTAACAGCTTCTTCATATTCGCCTATAAAATGTAATAAATCAGCATACATTAAATATACAATTAAATTATTTTCGCCGTAAAGAATGGATTTCTTTAAAGCTTCAATAGCTTCTTCAAAAAGATTTAGTTGAATATTTATTTCCGCCAAACGATTGAGATAATCGATATTTTCTTCGTCTGTATCTAAGGCTTTCTTTATGTAAAACAGTGCTTTTTCAAAATCCTGTTCGGCAATTAAAAGTTCGGTTGCCATAAGCCAAGCATAGTCTAATAAAGGATCTTCATCAACAGCCTCTAAAAAATATTTGATTGCCATTTTGTTATTTTTCAATTCTTTATAACAAGTGGCGATGTGCACAAAAACAACAGCACTTGGATCGTCTAAACGAAGAGTTTTAAAATAGTTTTCAATAGCATCACTATATTCGCCTAATGTTTGCAGCACTTTTGCTTTTTCAAAATAAGCACCGTTAAAAAATTCATCGATTAAAATAGCATAATCAAAGGCTCGTACTGCTTGATTGGGTTGTTTGTTGTTTTTATATTGCAATCCTAATTGATGCCAAGCAAATTCGTTATATGGATTATCATCCAAAAAATGATTTAAAAATAGAATTGCTTCTTTAAACTCGTCATTAATTTCAAAGCAGTAAATTACGTTGTAAAGAGCAGAGTAGTCATCAGGATTTATATCTAAACAAGCTGTAAAATGTTTTTTTGCTTGATTAAAATTCTCGATAAAAAGATTTTCCATACCTAATAAATGGTGTACATCAACTAAATCATCTGTGTATTTTAAGGCTATTGTAAGCTGTGTAATTGCATCTTTATGTTTATTGTTTTTAGATAAAATGGCAGCTTTTTGGATGTAAATTTCATCGTATTGAGGATCATTTTTTTCTAAAAAATGCAATAAATTCGTAGCTTCTTTATCCTTATTTTCTAAGATAAGTACTTCTACCTTTAGAATTTGCAAGCGAGAAGACATAGGATGCTGTGCTAATCCTAAAGCGATTGCTTTTTTAGCTAAATTAATTTTTCCATTATCTAAGTAGTAGTAAATAATTTCTTCAAATTCTTCTGAATCAAAGAAAAAGATGCGATTTGACTTTAACATTCTTTCAAATTTTGAAAGAGCCAAATTGCCTTTGTCATTAGAAAAATCCTGCATAATCCATCTGTTTTTTATATGCGAAAGATACGTATTTATTGAAAATAGTTGTTTAATTTCTCTTTTATTTCTTAACAATTTAGTTAACACCTTAAATCCGTAAAAATTTTCGTAGCGAAAAGTCAAAATGTCCGTTAGTATTGGTATAGCACAGTTTTGATACTTAATCGGCATCAAAGTGCTAAAATAGAAAAACACCTAATAATGACATGTAGTTTGGCTTTGCACCAGAAAAACTTTTGCGGATTTAAGGTAACAGAAAAGTGTTTTTAAAGCTTTTAATTTTAGCGGTTAAAAAGTAAAAAGAAAAATGTAAATTGCAACCCAAATTAAAACGGAATGATATCTCCAAAAATCTTGTTATCCGATAAAGAAATTCAGGTGATTTTACATCGATTGGCGTGTCAGCTTATAGAAAATCACGATGATTTTAAAAATACGGTAATCATTGGTTTACAGCCAAGAGGCGTGTCTTTTGCAGAGAGGTTGATGCAACTTTTAAAAGAGGATTACCATTTGCATGAAATACAATTCGGAAAATTAGACATCACTTTTTATCGCGATGATTTTAGACGTAGAGATACACCTTTACAAGCAAATGAAACCGATATTAATTTTATTATTGAAGCTAAAAATGTGGTTTTAATAGATGATGTATTATATTCAGGAAGAAGTATTCGTGCTGCATTAACAGCTTTACAAGCATTTGGAAGACCAAAATCCATTGAGTTAATGGTCTTTATTGATAGACGTTTTAGTAGAAATTTACCGATACAACCAAATTATAAAGGAAGGCAAGTAGATGTTGTAAATGAAGAAAAAGTACAAGTAAAATGGAAAGAAAAGGATAATGAAGATGCCGTTTATTTAGTTAAAAATAAAACAAAATGAAAACATTAAGTGTTCCGGATTTATTAGGAATTAAATATCTTAAAAAAGAAGATATTGATTTAATTTTTGAAACTGCCGATCATTTTAAAGAGGTTATCAATCGTCCTATTAAAAAAGTTCCTTCATTACGCGATATTACCATTGCAAATTTATTTTTTGAAAACAGCACAAGAACAAAATTATCATTTGAATTAGCCGAAAAACGACTTTCTGCCGATATTATTAATTTTTCAGCAGCTCAATCATCCGTTAAAAAAGGGGAAACCTTAATTGATACCGTAAATAATATTTTGGCAATGAAAGTGGATATTGTAGTGATGCGTCATACTAATGTTGGAGCAGGTGTTTTTCTATCAAAACATGTAAATGCTAAAATTATAAATGCAGGTGATGGTGCACACGAGCATCCTACACAAGCACTTTTAGATTCGTATTCCATACGTGAAAAATTAGGTGCTGTAAAAGGAAAAAAAGTGGTGATTATTGGTGATATTTTACATTCAAGAGTTGCTTTATCTAATATTTATGCTTTGCAATTACAAGGAGCGGAAGTAATGGTTTGCGGTCCAACGACTTTAATACCTAAATATATTTCCGCTTTAGGTGTAAAAGTAGAACACAATATTAAAAAAGCATTGCAATGGTGCGATGTGGCAAATGTTTTGCGTGTGCAACACGAGAGAATGGATGTAAAATATTTTCCTTCGATTAGAGAATACACTCAATTGTTTGGCATAAATTCTGCTTTATTGCAAGAAATTAATAAAGAAATTGTGATTATGCATCCGGGACCAATAAATAGAGGTGTTGAAATTACAAGTGAAGTGGCAGATTCTAACGATGCAATCATTTTAAATCAAGTGGAAAATGGTGTAGCAGTTAGAATGGCTGTAATTTATTTATTAGCACAACAAATTAAAAAATAAGATGAAAACCAAAGTAATTCCTATAACAGAAGTCGAAATAAAAAAAATAAAAAACCGGATTAATCAAAATAATAATGTAAATTTGGTTTTGGATATGCGTTCTGCATCGATAAATGAAACTGATTTGGGAAAAATTTTTAAATTTGCAGATAAATGCAACCAGAATGGTACAACTTTTGTTGTAGTAAAAGAGAATGTAGATTTTGATGCTTTTTCTCAAGAATGGAATATTGTTCCAACTATCGAAGAAGCAAATGACTTAATAAGTTTAGATGAAATGATGCGTGATTTAGAGTAGGGTTTTTCCTTTTTAAAGCGTTATATATTAAAATAAATAAGGATGAAAAAAATAATACTTTTATTTTTCTTGGTTTTTACCGGAATTGCCTTTTCTCAAACAGAAGAAAGACAGGTAGATGAAAGTATTGTGTCTGTTAATCAGGTAAATGCATATCCTAATCCGTTTAAGAATAAAACCACTATTTATTTTACTTCCAATACAAATGAAGAAGTCACAGTACGCATTCAGAGTATATTAGGAAAAATAGTTTTCTTTAAAAAAATGCAAGCTATCCAAGGTAAAAACGCTATTAATTTTTACAAAAATAAACTTTCCGAAGGAATTTACGTCTATACGGTGGCAACCAAAAATAACAAAATATCCAAACGGTTAGTGATAAAATGAGTATAAAAGTAACTATTTTAGGTTGTCATTCTGCAACTCCAAGAGTAAATTCACACACAACATCACAATTTTTAGAAATAAATAACCATCATTTTTTAGTTGATTGTGGTGAAGGTACTCAAGTGCAATTACGAAAATACAAAGTACGTTTTTCTAAAATTGAGCATATTTTTATTTCTCATTTACACGGTGATCATTTTTTTGGTTTAATAGGCTTTATCTCCACATTGGGTTTGTTAAACAGAGAGAAGGCACTACATATATATGGACCAAAAGGCATTAAAGAAATCATCACTTTACAATTAAAACTGTCTAAGTCTTGGACTAATTTTCCGTTACATTTTCATGAATTAAAAGAAAAAACAAGTCAGGTGATTTTTGAAGATGAAAAAGTAAAAGTGAGTACAATTCCTTTAAAGCATCGTGTTTACACCAATGGATTTCTATTTCAAGAAAAAGAAGGACAACGTAAATTAGATATGTTTCTTATCTCGCAACATCCTGAAATTGATATTTGTGATTACCAAAATCTAAAAAACGGAAAAGATTTTGTAAAAGAAAATGGTGAGATAATTTTAAATAAAGAATTAACGAAAGATCCAAATGCACCTTTGAGCTATGCGTTTTGCAGTGATACGATGTATAACCCTGATATTGTTCCGTTAATTAAAAATGTCGATTTGTTATATCACGAATCAACTTTCTTAAAAGATAAAGAGCATTTGTGTGAAACTACCATGCACAGTACAGCTGAACAAGCAGCAAAAATTGCCTTACAAGCAAATGCGAAACAATTAATTTTAGGACATTACTCTTCAAGGTATGATGATTTGAATTTGTTTTTAAAAGAGGCCAAAACGATTTTTGAAAATACACATTTAGCACATGCAGGACGTGTTTTTGAATTACAAAATAAAAAACCGGTTTTAACCTTGAATTCGTAAAGGTTTTCGTAGCGAAAAGTTAAAATGCGTATTAGTATTGGTGTAGTGCAGTTTGGCTTTGCAGTAGAAATACTTTTGTGGATTTAAGGTTTAATATAAATTCATTCGTAGCAACACCAAGGTACATGCTACTTCTGCTTCGATATTGTTATCTTTAAGAATTTTTATAAAAGCTTCATTCTCTGTTCCGGGATTAAAAATTACTCTTTTGGGCTTTAATGAAAGGATATAATCGTAGTATGCTTCTTGTCGTTTCGCATTCAAATAAAGCGTTACTGTATGAATATTTTTAAATTTTTTCTTTTTGGTATAAACCGGAATACCAGCCACAACACCTTTTCGTAAACAAATAGCAACAACTTCAATGTTTTTTTCAACTAAGCAATGTATCGCTAAATTAGAGTATCGTTGTGGATTTAAAGATGCTCCAAGCACCAAAGTTTTTTTATTTGTTAAAGTCATTTGTATATTTAAAAAATATTCTTATATTGCACGTTGCAAATTTACTTAAAAAATTATGTTTAAAAGAAAGTTAGGGAGTCTTTTTATTGGTTTTATTTTAATTTCCGGTTTTAATTTATATGCCAATGCTATTGTTAAAAGTGAGGTTTACGGAAAAGTAATTCACTCGCAAACCAAAAAGCCTATGCAAGATGTATCTGTTGTGATACTTCAAAAAAATAAAATTATAACCGGAACTCTAACCAATAAAAAAGGTGTTTTTAAAATAGAAAATTTAGATATTGGTAATTATATCGTTAAAATTTCCTTTATGGGATTTAAAACTTTTCAAAAAAGCATAACGATAAAAGTTAAAAATGACAAGATAAAGTTAAAACTAATAGAGCTTGAAAGTGAATTAAATGAATTAAATGCAGTAGAAATACGTGCCGAAAAAACACGTATTACACAAGAAGTAGACAAACAAGTGATCCATGTAGGTAGTGATTTATTAGCAACCGGTTCTACTGCTATTGAAATTTTGTCATCCATTCCATCAATTACAGTAGATGGTAACAATAAAGTGAGTTTTAGAGGAAGTCAAAATGTTATAATTTATGTTGATGGCAGACCAACAAATATGAATGCTGAAGATGTTTTAAATCAAATTCCGGCAAATACAATTAATAAAATTGAGTTAATTTCTAATCCATCAGCTCGTTATAATCCGGAAGGTTTAAGCGGAATTATAAACATCATTTTGATTAAAAATAGCAATCTGGGTTTTCATGGTGTACTCAATTCCGGTGTAACCGTAGGAAAAAAACTAAGTAACAACTCTTCTTTAAATATGAATTTTAAAAAAGGGAAGATAAACCTGTTTACCAATCTTGGTTATGTTGTTAAAAATCGTAAAAATAATGGGTATTTTCATCATTTATATAATGGTGTATTTGACGATTTTATTGTGGAAAATCAAAAGAAATCCAAATTACTTAAATTAGGATTTGATTTTGATATTTCCGATAAACAAACGTTCTCTTTTTATACATATCAAAACGGACTTAAAACGGATAAAGATAAAAATTCGGTTACAGTTACAAATACCAATACCAACGCAATTTTTACCGAAAATAAGTTTGATAATAAGGTGCAAATTTACAACCTGAATTATATCTATGACTTTGCTAAAAAAGGAAAGAAATTAGAAATGGAATTTAATTTTGATACAAATAAAATTAATCAAAAAAACACAGAAAAAAACATAACTGATAATATTACTTCCTATGTTGATAATATTGATATAAAACGAAATTACACTATTTTTAATATTGATTTTCAAAATGTTTATGCTAAAGATTATAAGATTGAATTAGGTGCAGAATCTCGCCTCCGTAAAACGGATAATAATATGCAAACAACGCAAATTAATCTTAATCCAACTTCTTTTTTTGAATATGACAGAAGTGAAAATTCAGTTTATTTTACACTCAATAAAAAAATAAATGATAAATTTTCTTATAAAATAGGCTCTAGGTTAGAATCTTACGCCTATCAAGTACGTTTAGATAATGCAGAAATCTATAAAAATAATTACCTTACGATTTATCCTTCTTTTTATGTAGTTTATAAAAAAAATAAAAAACACCGCTTTCAATTAGGGTATAGTAAACATATTTTCAGACCGGATATTAATCAGGTAAACCCAACTAGATTATGGAGTTCCGCAGTGATGACTTTTGTAGGAAATCCAAGGTTAAAACCTACATTTGTAGATTATATTGAGCTTATTTATACGTATCGATTTAAAAACGGTGCACTTCGGTTAAATCCGTTTTACCAAGTAAATACAAATACCATTTACCAAAGTTTAAGTCCAGATCCTAACGATCCTAATCGTTTGATATTATCATATGACAATGGTACTTATCGTTATTTAAAAGAGTTGGAAATGAGTTTTTATTACAAAATTAATAATTGGTGGTCTGTAAGTTTGGCAAATTACGCTTTAATTTCTTCCG
>JALSLI010000162.1 GCA_026988395.1 Flavobacteriaceae bacterium
TCCAAAAAAAAGGAGTACTAATGTTAAAATTTCTTTTCTTTATCTTATTTATGGCGTAGTTTTTGTATTTTTCGCCTTGTTAAACAAGAAGTTTCATATGCAAAAAATTTATACCTCCATTTTTTTAGTTTTCCTTGCCGTTTCGGTGATTGCTCAAGAAAAATATCCTAAAAATTATTTTAGGAAACCATTGAATATTCCACTTATTTTAGCCGGAACTTTTGGTGAATTGCGTTCCAATCATTTCCATTCAGGAATTGATATTAAAACACAAAAAAGAGAAGGATTACCTGTTTTTGCAGCAGCTGATGGTTACATATCTCGAATAAAAATTAAACTCTATGGTTACGGAAAAGCATTATATATTACACATCCAAATGGCTATACCACAGTTTATGCACATCTTAAAAAATTTGCTCCAAAAATTGAAGCTTTTGTAAAAAAACAGCAATACAAAAAGGAATCATACACAATTCAATTATTTCCGGATAAGGAATTTTTAAAAGTAAAAAAAGGAGAAATCATTGCATATAGCGGTAATACCGGAGGTTCTTCGGCACCACATCTACACTTTGAAATTAGAGATACTAAAACCGAAAAAACCATCAATCCGTTATTGTTTGGTATTCAGGTAAAAGATAGTATTAAACCGGTGATTAGTAATGCATATCTTTATTCTTTAGACGAACAATCACAGGTAAACCAATCGCAAATCCCTGTTAAGTTGGAAATTACAAAGCAAAAAAACGGCAATTTAAAAGCGACTCCAATTGAAGCATTTGGTTCTATTGGTGTAGGTATTAAAGCTTTTGATCGTTTAGATGGAGCTTCTAACAAAAACGGACTTTTCAACTTAGATGTCTACCTTAACAATCAGAAAATTTATAATCATTGTTTGGAAACCTTTTCTTTTTGGGAGAGTAAATACATCAATTTATTAATAGATTATCCTAGATATACTGCTAAAAGAGAACGTGTACAGCGTTGTTTTGTGGTGCCAAATAATAAATTAAGCATCTATGGAGACTTGGTTAATAGTGGTGAAATGTATATTCAAAACGGCATGCAATATACCATAAAAGTTGTTGCTAGTGATGTTGCCGGAAATCAAACGACTTTAACAATTCCTGTAAAGGGAAGAATACAAGACGTCAAAATAAAAAATGTCATTAATAAAACAGATCATTTTTTTAAACGAGATGAATTTCATAAAATCATTAAAGATAATATAACGGTTGCTTTTCCTAAATACAGTTTTTACGATGATATCTATTTTAGCTTTAAATACGATAACGGAATTGTGTATCTACACGATAAAAGTATTCCTTTAAATAAACCGTTTACTTTAAGTTTCGATGTCTCGGAATATCCTTTAAAAGAACAAGAAAAATTATTTATAGCAAAAGTTTCCGATAAAGGAAAAATTAGTTACGTAAATACCAAGAGGAAACCGAATAAATTATATACGTTAAGCAAATTTTTAGGAAAATACACATTGGCAACAGATACTGATAAACCAATGATTAAACCAATGAATTTTAAAAACGGACAATGGCTAACCAATAAAAAACGTTTAAAAGTATATATAAAAGATGATTTAACAGGAATAAAATCTTATCGTGCAATGATTGACGGTAAATGGATTTTAATGGAATACGAACCAAAAACCGGTTTGTTATTTTATGATTTTAACGATAAAAAGTTTACTACGGCAAAACACACATTAAAAATCGTGGTAAAAGATCAAGTTAAAAATACTAATACGTATATTGCAACGTTTTACAGAAAGAAATAATTTTTAATGAAAATATTTTATTCGCTATTTTTAAGTGTAGCATTTATCTCGATTGGCTTGTCGCAAGAGGCGACAATAAAAGGTTATGTTAATAACCAAAACGGAAAACCTATAAAGGAAGTTACTGTATTAGTTAATAAAACCGGAACAACTACAAACGATAAAGGATTTTATGAAATAAAAATTCCGGTAGAAAAAAACAAAAGAATTACTATAACTTTTAGCCATATTTCGTATAATAGTTACTCCAAACGACTTACTGTTCAAAAAGGAAAAACCATTAATTTCTCTCCAAAACTAACCAAAAGAACCGAGGATTTAAAAGAGGTAATAGTAGATTCAAAAACAAAAAAAGAAGAGGAAAGAGCAGCCAAAGGTATTGATAAAATTGATGCAAAAGAAATTAAAAATTTACCAAGTATTAATGGCGAAATTTCCAGTATTCTAAAAAACAAATCGTTAGGAGCAACACACGCTGCCGGCGAAGAAAGTTCTGCTTACAACGTAAGAGGAGGTAATTATGATGAAAACTTGGTCTATGTTAACGGCATCGAAGTATATCGTCCGTTTTTAGTAAGATCAGGGCAACAAGAAGGTTTGAGTTTTGTAAATGTAAGTATGACCAAAAATGTGGAATTTTCCTCAGGAGGATTTCAAGCAAAATATGGTGATAAATTATCTTCCGTTTTAGATATTACATATCGTGAACCCAAAGATTTTGGCTTGGAGTTCAATGCAAGTTTATTAGGTGCAAGCCTTACTTATGAAGACAAACTACTCAAAAATAAAAAACTAACCGCTTTAATCGGTGCAAGATATCGTAACAATAGTTTAATTGTTAATGCTAAAGACACCGAAAGCAATTACAACCCCAGTTTTACCGATGTACAATCCTTTTTTACTTATCAAGCAACTAAAAGATTTAAATTCTCCTTTTTAGGAAATTTTGCATTAAACAAATACGATTACCAACCGATTGCCAGAGTAACTAATTTTGGAACGGTTTCCGATCCAAAAGCATTGGTTGTAAATTTTAACGGACAAGAAAAGGATTCTTACTTAACAGCATTTTCTGCCTTAAATGCGGATTATCAACTTAATGAAAAACTCAAATTACAATTTACTTCTTCTTTATATAACACACAAGAAGAAGAGCATTATGACATTGAAGCTTTTTATGGTATTGGCGATGTTAATGCCGATTTTGGAGGCGATGATTTCGGAAATGTAGAATTTACGCAATCAATAGGTTCACAATTAAATCATGCAAGAAACGATTTGGATGCTTTAATTTTTAACACATCTATAAAAGGAAGTTATAAAACCAACAAAGATTTACTTAAAAATTTATTTGAATTTGGTGTTAAATATCAAAAGGAAGATATTCGTGATCGCATTATAGAATGGGAAGTTATTGATTCTGCAGGATTTTCAATAAGACCGAATTATTTAACAAATAACGATGAGCCTTATACGCCATACACAGGTCCAATTGTTCCGTTTTCAAATATTAGAGCGAAAAACCATGTAGCTATTAAGAGGATTACGGCTTTTTCACAATGGAATCAAGAAGCATATTTTGGAGAAAACACAAAGTATTGGCTGAATTTGGGCTTAAGAATGCATCAATGGACAGTAAATGATAGTAACAGTAACCAATCTAAATCACAAATGGTATTTTCACCAAGAGTGCAATTTGCCATAAAACCTGAAAATTGGGAAAAAGAGATGCTTTTTAGATTTGCTACCGGTTTTTATTACCAACCTCCTTTTTACAAAGAATTAAGAGATATAAATGGTAATGTACATCCGGAAGTTAAAGCACAAAAATCCATTCATTTTGTTTTAGGTAATGAGTATAATTTTAAATTATGGGAAAGACCTTTTAAATTAGTAAGTGAAGCATATTATAAAAATTTAACAGATGTTAATCCGTTTACAATTGAAAACGTACAAATTAGATATGCAGCCAATAACAATGCAAAAGCTTTTGCCTACGGATTTGATGCCAGAATTGGTGGCGAATTTGTTCCGGGAACCGAATCGTATTTTACGGTTGGGTATTTAAAAACCAAAGAAAATATTAACAATCAAGGATATATTTATCGACCTACGGATCAAAGATTGAAATTTGCATTGTTGTATCAAGATTATATGCCAAATAACAAAAATTTTAAAATGTATCTAAATATGGTGTACAATACAGGTGTTCCCGGAGGTTCACCAAGTGGTGCAAATCCGTACGACTACCAATTTAGATTAAAAGATTATTTTAGATCGGATATTGGTGTGAATTACGTATTTGTAGATTCTCAGAAAATGGTAAATGCATCTTGGTTAAAGCACTTTAAAGAATTAAGTCTAGGATTAGAGTTATACAATATGTTTGATGTACAAAATAGTATTACAAACACTTGGGTTAGAGATGTGTCATCAAAAAGATCGTATGCAATACCTAATTATCTTTCCGGAAGGATTTTAAATTTTAAAGTACATATTAAAATATAAGTAACAATAGAATTGAAGTAAAGAACCTAACCGCAAAAAATCATAAAATTAGCTTTGTTTTTCAGTATTCTACATACTAAAAATAGAAATTATGATGAATTTTACGGGCTAATATCCTAATAACTCCTTACGTTGGCGAGCAATTTCTTCTTTAGTCTTAATAGATTTAGCAGCTGATTTAAATTTATTAGCCTTAGAATAACTCTCTTTACGGTCTTTCTCTGAAAAAGGAATTATTTGGTCTTTTTTTAATTTATCTTTATTGGTAATTTCAAAATAATAAATTTCATTTTTACCATTGGTATTATCTCTATTAGAGACAAAATGACCTCTATTATCATCGTATTTTTCTACATAATAGAAATCATCTTTATTACTGTTTATTGGTTTTCCTACATTGTAAGGATTTGATTTATCATTCAAATTAACAGCATACACATCTAATCCGCCATATCCTGCACGACCATTTGAAGCATAATAAAGTGTATTATCTTCACTAATAAACGGTGTGGTATCATCTACTACTGTATTAAATCGTTTACCTAGATTTTTCGGTTTACCTAATTTACCATCATCATAAATAATAGATTTATATAAATCAAAGCCACCATAACTCCCCGGCATATCTGAAGCGAAATATAACATTTTATTATCCGGACTTAATGTAGGATGTGCTACGGAATAACCTTTATCGTTAAACCAAACTTTTTGAATATTTATCCAATAACCCGGAGTTACCACATCTGCTTTAAACAATTCGTAATGTGTTTTACTACGTCTGTAATTGGTCTTTCTGGTAAAGTAAACAGTTTTAAAATCTTTTGAAAAAGTAGCGTCAATTTCAGAAAATTTAGAATTCACTTCATCACTTAATTTTTTAGAATTAACAATATTACCATTTTCATCTAAATAACCAAGATAAAAATCGGTATCCAATCTTCTTTTATTGTTTTCATCGGATGCTACATAAATAACAAAATCATCTGAGCAAAAAGAAATCCCGAAATTATTTTTTTCGGTATTAATGTTGGATTTTTTAATACTGTACTCTTTGTGGTTTTGAGAGGTTACTATTTGCATTAAACCTAAAGCAAATAATAGAACAATTTTTTTCATTTTTTTTTATATTTGAGGGTTATGCAAAATTAGGTTAAAAAGATGCAACAAACCAAATTTTTACTTAATTATTTTATATTCAACGAATTTAAAAAGTTTAATGCATAAAAAAACTGATTCAAATCAATGAATCAGTTAATTTTAATCAATATTTAGCTATTCTTTAAAGATTAAAAACTTCTTTAACTTTAGGAACATAATCTAATTTTTCCCATGTAAATGTTTCTACTTCTTTAGAAATTTTTGTACCATCAGCAGAAATAAAAGTTACTGTTTTCTTTTCCGGAGTTCTTCCCATATGTCCATATGCAGCAGTCTCAGAATAAATAGGATTACGTAATTTTAATCTTTTCTCTATGGAAGCAGGACGCATATCAAAAATTTCTTCTACTTTTTTAGCGATTTCACCATCGGTTAAATTAACATGACTTGTTCCGTAGGTATTTACGTTAATAGATGTTGGCTCTGCAACACCAATTGCATAACTTACTTGAATTAAAATTTCATCACTAACTCCTGCAGCAACCATGTTTTTTGCAATATGTCTGGCGGCGTAAGCAGCACTTCTATCTACTTTACTAGGATCTTTTCCGCTAAAAGCACCACCTCCGTGAGCGCCTTTTCCGCCATAAGTATCTACTATGATTTTTCTTCCGGTTAAACCGGTATCACCGTGCGGTCCGCCAATTACAAATTTTCCGGTTGGATTGATGTGGTACGTAATTCCATCGGTAAATAATTTTTGAATTGCTTTTGGTAATTGTGCTTTTACTCTTGGAATTAAAATTTCAATAATATCCTTTTTAATTTTTTGAAGCATTTTTTTGTCTTCATCAAACTCATCGTGTTGCGTAGAGATAACAATCGTATCGATTCTTACCGGTTTATTATCGTCAGAATACTCTATGGTTACTTGGCTTTTGGCATCCGGACGTAAATAGGTAATTTCTTTATTTTCTCTTCGTAATTTTGCTAGCTCTTTTAATAAAAGATGACTTAAATCTAATGCTAATGGCATGTAATTTTCAGTTTCATTAGTAGCATAACCAAACATCATTCCTTGGTCTCCGGCTCCTTGTTCCTCCGGATTTTCACGTTCTACACCTTGATTAATATCTTGTGATTGCTCGTGGATAGATGAAAAAACACCACACGAATTACCATCAAACATATATTTACTTTTGGTGTAACCAATTTTATTAATCACATCTCTGGCTATTTTTTGTACGTCTAAATAGGTGTTGGATTTTACTTCACCGGCTAAAATTACTTGACCGGTAGTTACCAAAGTTTCACAAGCTACTTTTGCTTGCGGATCAAAGGCTAAAAAATTATCGATAAGTGCATCTGAAATCTGATCTGCAACTTTATCAGGATGTCCTTCTGAAACGGATTCAGAAGTAAATAAATAAGACATATTTTTTATATTTATAAGAAGAAAAAAGTGCAGGCGAGATTGGATACTGCTTTAGCATTTTTTACGAGGTCGCAATCAGACAAATTTTTCCTCTTTAATTAGGATGCAAAGATATGTAATTTAAAGTATTTGCATAACAGAGTAAATAATAATTATTCTTAATTTTTTATTAAAATTAAAATTTTAATCTCAAAGTATTGAAATTTATATAATTAAAGCGATTGTTAAATCTTTCAATTTTATGATATTTGTTAGTTTCTACAAAAGTAATTTTGTATTTTTGCATCAATTTTATTACCATTAAAATGAAACATCCTATTTTTAAGTTCCTTTTTAGCACCAGATTAATGACAATCGCTATTTTGGTTTTTGCTTTTTCAATGGCTACGGCTACATTTATCGAAAACGATTATGGCACGCCAACAGCAAAAGCTCTTATATACAATGCTAAATGGTTTGAAGCAATTATGCTTTTATTGGTTATCAATTTTATAGGTAATATTTTTAAATACCGTTTATATAGAAGAGAAAAATGGGCAGTATTATTGTTTCATCTCGGATTTATCATTGTTATCATAGGTGCTTTTATAACTAGATATTTTGGTTACGAAGGTGTTATGCCAATACGTGAAGGCGAAGTTGCCAACACCATTTATTCCGATAAAAATTATGTATTTACCAGAGTAGATAATGGTAAAGTGATGAAAGAATATGAAGATGCCGTGCTTTTTTCGCAAATAGGGAAAAATAATTTTGAGTTGAAAGACGAATTTGGTATTGAAGAAAAAAAGCCCTTTTCAGTGAAACTGATAAATTATATTGCTAATAAAAAACAAGTTTTTGTTCCTAACGAAACCGGCGATAATTACATTCATATTGTGGAATCGACTTCCGGAGGTAGAAATGATCGGTTTTTAAAAGAAGGTGATGCCATAACCATTAACAACATTTTATTTACGTATAACAAACCGATAAAAGGAGCAATGAATATCACGGTTAATGAAGATAAAAAAGTTTTACAACCAATGATGGATGGTAAATTTATGAATATGCAAACACGTGAATTTACACCTATTTTAAAAGATTCTGTTGCTCCGTTACAAATAGCAAAATTGTATTCTTTTGATAAAATGAATTTTGTAATTAAAGATTTTGAAAAAGGAAATATAAAAACAGAAATGGCTTCTAAACAAGAAAAAGGAAAATATCCGTTAGACGAATTGACTTTTGAGGTGTCTTCCGGTAACGAAACTAAAAAAATTAACGTTATGGGAGCTTCCGGAATTGTTGAAAGTCCGAAACGCGTTTCTGTAAATGGTTTAAATTTTATTATCCGTTACGGAGCCAAGGAAATTAAAACACCGTTTTCGGTAAAATTACGCGATTTTCAATTGGAACATTATCCCGGAACCAATTCGCCTTCTTCTTATGCCAGTGAAATTACGGTTTACGATAAAGATAAAACTTTTGATTACCGTATTTTTATGAACCATGTTTTAGACTATAAAGGATATCGCTTTTTTCAGTCTTCTTTTGATCCTGATGAAAAAGGAACTGTTCTATCTGTAAATCATGATAAACCCGGAACTTTATTAACCTATATTGGTTACTTTTTAATGGGTCTCGGTATGTTTTTAACCTTGTTTTTAAAAGGTTCCAGATTTCAAGATTTATCACAAAAATTAAAGAAAATTTCGCAAAAAAAGGTAACTGTTTTTGCATTTATTCTTTTTCAAATAGCGGCTTTTTCACAAGATAATCACAAGCATTCTACCGAAAACGCAAAAGTAGATGTTTCTAAATTTTCGGTAAGTAAGGCACATGCCGATAAATTTGGTAAATTATTAATTCAAGATTTTCAAGGGAGAATAAAACCGGTTAACACCTATGCTTTAGAGGCTTTACGTAAAATTTATAAAAAAGACAACTATAAAGGACTATCTGCCGAGCAAGTTTTGTTATCGGCACAAGTAAATCCTAATTTATGGAGTAGAGAACCGTTGATTAAAACGTCTTCTATTAAATTAGGTTCAAAATTGAGTAAAAAATTACATGTTAAAGACAATCATTTAACCTTGATAGATATCTTGCCAAACGGAAGATATCTCTTAGAAAAAGATGTTGCCGAATCGTTTAGGAAGAAGAATATTAACCGAAATGAAGTGGATAAAGAAATTATTAATTTAGATGAACGTGTAAATATTTTGTTAAATATTTTAAGCGGACAAGCATTAACAATTTATCCTAAGAAAAACGATCCAAAGCAAAAATGGTATAGCGGATTTGACAATAAAGCTTTTGTAGCACAAGATACCATGGTTTTAAAAATGCACAAATTGTATTTGTCTGCTCTGTCAAAAGGAATTGCAACAGGTGATTATAGTGATGCAGATGAATATTTAAATATTATTTCGCAATACCAAAAACAATTAGGAGCAGATATTATTCCTGCCCAAAAGAAAATTGATATTGAAATTGCTTATAACAAATGGAATGTCTTTAAAAAATTAATGTTCTATTACATGATTTTAGGAT
>JALSLI010000163.1 GCA_026988395.1 Flavobacteriaceae bacterium
GATTTAACTAAAATTTGGCCACATTCTAATTTCCCTTTAATCGATGTTGGTGAAATTGAATTAAACAAAATTCCGGAAAATTACTTTCAAGATGTAGAACAAGCCGCTTTTGCTCCCTCTAATTTAGTTGATGGAATCGGTTTTTCACCGGATAAAATGTTACAAGGACGTATCTTTGCCTATCCTGACGCCCAACGATATAGAATTGGAGCAAATTACAATGCATTACCGGTAAATAAATGTCCGTATGCCACAACAAATTACCATAGAGATGGAGCTATGCGTTTTGATGGAAATGGAGGTAGTTCTCAAAATTACTACCCAAATAGTTTTGATGAAAATTATGTTGATAATAAACATAAAAATCCGATATATCAATTAGATAGTAATGAAATAGATTATTTTGATAGAAACTTTAAAGATGATGATCATTATTCTCAACCAAGAGGTTTATTTGAAGATGTAATGACTTCAGAACAGCAACAAAATACGATTAATAATATTATTGGAGCAATGAGTGAAATTAAAGGAGAGAAAAAAGACCAAATAATAAATCGTCAATTATGCCATTGGTTTCGAGTAAGTCCAAAATTAGATGCCGGAATTGCAAAAGGATTAAATGTAAATTTAGATAGCTATTTAAAATAATACACAATCTAAAATCAATTCCATTATAAATTATAACCCAAAAAAAACGCCAAAAGGCGTTTTTTTCGGTTACTACAAAGTTGTTATTTTGTATTCAAGGAATCTTAAAGATAATCAACTATCTTTTTTTCTTTTTATCTACAAATATCACCAATCGTTTTCCTGTATAAATTGTATTTCCTTTAATATGATTCCAATCACGGATATCTTGAATTTTTACATCATACATCTGAGAAATAGCATATAAAGTTTGCTTTTTTTCTACTTTATGGTAAAGTTTCTTTTTTCCGGGTATTTGTAAATTACTTTGAGCTTTTCTAATTTCTTCCGAATTAAACATTGCCTCTTCAATCTTCGCTTCTTTTGCTTTTTTATAATCATTTAATGCATCAAAAACAATCTCAACTCTACGATTTAATTGTGTTTTTCCCCAAGTATTTTTATTCATAAATTTAGGTTTCGTATACCCATAACCTACTGTTTTTAATCGCTTAGGATTAACACCTGCTTTTACTAAAAAGTCTTTAACTGCCTCGGCTCTACCCAAAGATACTTGCTTATTATATTCTACACTACCCAAACTATCTGTATGACCACCGATGGTAAAAGAAGTAAAAGGATACTTCATCATAAAATCGGCTATCTTAATTAATAAAGGCTTAGAAGAAGGTCTAATAACCGTACTACCGGAACGAAAGTGAATATTTTTATTTAACTGGTCTTTTTCACCTTCCAAAAAGGATAATTTTCCTCTAATATCATTCCATTCTACTAATAATTTTAAAGGAATTTTATATTCCTTTGCAATCTCTTTTAAATTAAAATCTGCATCGATATCAGCAATATCTTCTACTTCATCCAATGCCTCAGCATCTCCTTTAAGCGTAATTTCTACTCTCCTGTTTTTGCTTCTTCCTCCAGGAGTTTGGTTGTTGTATTTTGGTTTTGTATCACCATATCCAACCGTTTCTAACTGATCCGCATTAACACCTGCTTTTACCAAAAAGTCTTTTACTGCATCTGCACGCATTTTAGAAATCGTAATTCCGGTTTCTACACTATTTGCACTATCTACATGACCTGCAATAATAAATTCATAATCCGGTAAAGCTTGCATAATATCAGCTATATCATACAATTCATCATAAGAAGACTTATCAATGGTCATCTTCCCGGGTTTAAAATAAATGCTATTTGAAAGTTCTTGGGCTTGCGAATAAAAAAGCATTCCCATAAATAAAATAAGTAGTAAGTTGATTTTTTTTGTTCCCATTTTAATGGATAATAATTAATAATTAAACTCTTTCTTTTTAACTTTAAGGGAATTTCTTTAATCCTCAAAGATACAACTTTTTTAGAAATAGAAATTTATCCCTCCTTTAACTGCAAAATTTGTTGCCTGAGGTATTTTTCGATAACTTCCTCTAAAAACAAAATCAATTCGCAATAGTTTCAAAATGTTGTCCACACCTACGTGATACTCCCAATATGGCTTGGTTGGTGCCACATAAGTAATCGACGAAACATTAATCGCTTGATTCTTTGCAGAAATCGTGCCAATTACACCACGCACACCTACAACTGTTCTTAAATTTAGTTTTTTTAGCATTGGTATGCGAGAAAATAATCGTCCATTAAAGTTATGTTCTATATGGGCTGAGGCATATTTATCGGTTACAAATTCATAATAATCTAAAAGATCAAAAGTTCGCTGTGCAATCATTGGAGATTGGTTTCCCGGAACAACATCCATTAAAGAAAGTGGTACCGTTCCAAAAGTTTTACCTACCTCAACAACATATTTTAATTTACCGAAACCACCTACTTGAAATCGTTGTTTGTAATAAAATTGTAATTTGCTAAAATCAAAATCACTATCCATAACACCTTTTAATCCTTTGGTGTAACTTAAGTAAAAAGTAGGATATCTTCCTTTGTTAATAATATCACGTTCTACACCATAACCAACCGTTTTACGCTTGGGCATAAATTTTACAACCACATCTGCTTCTGCCTGCTTTATGGAAGTTTTTACCGTTCCGGAATCATCTATATAATCAATTTTAAATTTATCGGGAGCAGCAGATTTCATTTCTTTATAAGTTGCTCCTAAACGGATACTAAAATTTTTTGCAGGATCAAAAGCAACTCCTAAATTAGTAAGTTTTAAATCGGTTAATTTAAAATTATCACCTCTTGAAAAGAATGCTGCCGAAGCAAAACTACGATCTAAAACATTGTTAGAAGTTGTTAGACTTACTCCTGTCTGCTCGACATCGTGTCTATTAGCTGCCGATACTGTCATTCTACTTTTAGAGTGAATAAGCCAGCTTCCGGCAATACCATATTTAAACTTTTTATCTTTTGTTCCGTATGCTAAAAAACCTTCAACTCTGGCTTTATCATTATAATTAAGGTAACTTCTACCACCTGCTCTAATTCGTAAACCTTCTACATCATTGGTTCCAAAAGTGGAATAAATTGGTCCAAAATCAAATCCTTTTATAAATTGCCAATAGCCTGAAGCTAAAATTCCGGTAATATCATACAATTGCTTGAATTTTTTTACGGTTTTTAATGTATCTAACATTTTATAGACACCTGCTTCATCATTATTTAGAGATTCCATTCGGTTTTTATCCCAAAATTCATCGGTTTTATTAAAAATTTCCTTTTTGTGTTCGTAAATTTTCTGTACATAAAATTCGCTTTTATGCGGTATATTAAATTTGTAATTATTGTATAATGTAGTTCTCCTTCCGTAAACACCTTTGGATTTTTCTTTTTTATTTAAAGCAAAATCAGACATCATATGATCTCTTTTTAATAAGAAAACCGAATCGTTTAAAACTTCAAATTCTTGTTCTATATAAATATCTTTAATCCAATTGATATTGGCACTTTTACTGGCTGCCATTTGGATTTCTTTAATAGCATATGTAGTATCGTTTACCCAAAAATCACCTTTAAAGGTTAATTCGTTTTTTCTTCTTGGATAAAACACAATATTGTAACACCACTTATTATCAATAAAAGCACTATCGCTTAACACATAATTGTAAGTTAAAGGTCCGGTTCTCCCTAACGGACTGGTAAAACTTTTATCGAAAAAACGCAAGAAATTATCATAAATATTATAATCTTGATAGAGTTGTTTTAAGTACTCGTTTACATTTTGATTACTAGACATTCCGGAGTTTTTATTAGCAATCAATACTTCCTTTTTCTTTTTTGGAGGAATATTTTTTCCATACGTTTTATAGATAGACTCATTTATAAAAATAGGTAAATACGTTTTTCCTGTAACACTGGAAGTATCTACTTTATCAAAAATAAACTCCATTCCTTTAAAGACCTTTTTCTTTTTAAATTTTTCGTCTATATTATTTAAATCGAATTCAATTTTTTCGTATTTATCATATTGGTAATAATCATATAAATTTACACCATTTCTACGTTTGTTTTTCCAAATTTTCTTTAAAATTGCTATCGCAGGATTTCCTTTTCTTTTAACTTTACCGGAATAAACCACTACGGCATCCAAAGAATTTGCTGTTTCTTTAAGGACAATTTTTAAATTAAAATTGTTCTTTTTTAAAGGAATTGTTTTCGTTTCATAACCCATAAACGATATTTCCAGTTTAGGGTATGTTTTATTAGACTCTAAATAAAAACGTCCGTTTTCATCAGTTATCGTTCCTTTTGTAGAATTTTTAAAAATCACATTTGCAAAAGCTACCGGTTCGTTGTATTCATCGATAACAACTCCTTTTACTTTTGTTTGTGAAAAACCAAACTGAGCAAATAAAACTGCAATTAATAGTGTAAAAATCTTTTTCATATCTGTTGGTGTTTTTAAAAGATAAAAATTCTTTTTGGTTTGTTACCCAAAAAGAATTTTTCATCACAAATATTATGCCTTGTTTTGGTTAAACAAGATTCATTGTTTTTTTAACTGCTTTGATAATATCTTTATCATTTATTAACCATTCTTCTAATAATACAGGCGAATATGGTGCTGGTGTATCTGCTGTAGTTAATCTTAAAATCGGAGCGTCTAAATAATCAAATACATTTTGTTGTACTTGAAAAGTGATTTCTGCAGAAACACTTGCCAAAGGCCAAGCTTCTTCAACAACCACCAAACGATTTGTTTTTTTAACCGATTCGTATATTGTGTCTAAATCTAAAGGTCTTACTGTTCTTAAATCAATTATTTCAACTGAGATTCCTTCTTTTTCTAAAACATCTGCTGCTTTAAAGGCTTCTTTAATAATTTTTCCGAAAGAAACAATAGTAACATCAGTTCCTTTACGTTTTACATCGGCAACACCAATAGGAAGTATATATTCTCCTTCCGGAACTTCGCCTTTATCTCCATACATTTGTTCGGATTCCATAAAAATTACCGGATCATCATCACGTATAGCAGCTTTTAGTAATCCTTTTGCATCATACGGATTAGAAGGTACAATTACTTTTAATCCCGGCGTATTGGCATACCAATTTTCAAAAGATTGTGAGTGTGTTGCTCCTAATTGTCCTGCAGAACCTGTTGGCCCTCTAAATACAATGGGACAATTAAATTGACCTCCACTCATTTGTCTGATTTTTGCAGCATTGTTAATAATTTGGTCAATACCAACTAATGAGAAATTAAATGTCATGTACTCAACAATTGGTCTGTTTCCTGCCATGGTAGAACCAATAGCAATTCCTGCAAATCCCAATTCTGCAATAGGCGAATCAATTACGCGTTTTGGACCAAATTCATCTAACATTCCTTTAGATGCTTTGTATGCTCCATTGTACTCGGCAACTTCTTCTCCTATTAAAAAAATACTTTCATCTCTACGCATTTCTTCACTCATCGCCTCAGCAATAGCTTCTCTAAATTGTATTGTTTTCATACCTGTTAATTATATTGAAATGCAAAAATACGCAATTTGAATGAAATGTCATTTGATAAAATTTAAAATTATTTACTATGCACGCATAATAAATTGATAAATTTTTCGTAAATTCGTAGCGTAAAAATTAATTCGAAAAATAAGATGAAAATATTAGTATGTATTAGCCATGTGCCGGACACTACGTCTAAAATTAATTTCACTGATGGTGATACCAAATTTGACACAACCGGTGTACAATATGTAATAAACCCTTTAGATGAATATTGCCTTACAAGAGCAATGTGGTTTAAAGAAAAACAAGGAGCAAGCGTAACAGTGGTAACCGTTGGTGAAGCAAATGTAGAACCTACTTTAAGAAAGTGTTTGGCTATTGGAGCCGATGATGCTATTAGAGTAAATTCTCCTGCCTATGATGGTTTTTACACTGCTAAACAACTAGAAAAAGTAGTTAAAGACGGTGCGTATGATTTAGTGTTAGCAGGTAGAGAATCGTTTGATTATAACGGTCAAATGGTTCCGGGAATGTTGGCTTCCTTTTTAGATTACAATTTTGTAAATGCTTGTATTCAAATCGATGTAGATGGTAACAAAGCCACTCTCGCCAGAGAAATAGATGGTGGTAAAGAAATTCTAGATGCTGATTTACCTCTAGTGATAGGTGGTCAAAAAGGAATTGTGGAAGAAAAAGATTTACGCATACCAAATATGCGTGGAATTATGATGGCACGAAAAAAACCTTTAAAAGTAGTTGAACCTATTGAAGCTTCTCCTGCAACAGAAGTTGCCAATTTTGAAAAACCGGCTCCTAAATCTGTTTGTAAAATGATTGATGCCGATAATGTTGCAGAATTAGTAGAATTATTGCACAACGAAGCTAAAGTAATTTAATATTAATCTCCGTTTACGGGAAGTATTTATCTTCCTAAAAAACTTTAAAATATCAAAAAATGTCAGTATTAGTTTTTGCCGAATCATCGGAAGGAAAATTTAAAAAAGTTGCTTTTGAAGCAACCTCATATGGTAGCGAACTTGCCAAATTATTAGATACAAATTTGGTAACCGTAACCTTTAACGCAGAAAATCCAAAAGAACTTGAAAATTTTGGTGCAACAAAAATCATTAGCATAGCAAATGATAAATTAAAAAACTTTAACGCCAAAGCATATGCAAGTGTTTTAGAGCAAATTGCGTCTAAAGAAAATGCAAACGTGATTATATTAGACGCTACTGCAAACGGTGCATATTTAGCTCCTGTGGTTGCCGGCGAATTAAAAGCAGGTTATGCTTCAAATACAATAGCATTGCCAAGCAGTACAAATCCGTTTACTGTAAAACGAAAAGCATTTTCAAATAAAGCATTTCAAAATACCATTATCAAAACCGATAACAAAGTTATTGGAATTGCTAAAAATTCTTTTGGTGTTATTGAAAATAAAGTAAACGCAACAATCGAAACTTTTGAACCAACCTTAACGGATGATTTATTTAAAATTAAAACCGTTTCTGTTGAAAAAGCAAGTGGCAAAATATCTATTGCAGATGCAGAGATTGTAGTTTCCGGTGGTCGAGGTCTAAAAGGACCTGAAAATTGGGGTATGATAGAAGAATTAGCCGATGTTTTAGGAGCAGCTACTGCTTGTTCTAAACCCGTTGCCGATATGGATTGGAGGCCTCACGAAGAACACGTTGGTCAAACCGGTAGACAAGTTGCTGCAAACTTATATATTGCAATCGGTATTTCCGGAGCAATACAACATCTTGCAGGTATCAACGCCTCAAAAGTAAAAGTAGTCATTAATACAGATCCCGAAGCTCCTTTCTTTAAAGCCGCTGATTACGGTATTGTAGGAGATGCTTTTGAAGTTGTTCCTAAATTAGTGGAAAACTTAAAAAAATTTAAGGCACAGAATTAATATTTTTTAGTAAATTGTGCCTTAGAAAAGGCCATCTTATTTATACGTCTTTTCGTTAAAAATAAGATGGCTTTTTTGTTTAACAAAAACAATAAAACATTGAGTTTAGTACGATTAGATATAAAAGGAATTTCCTACAGCCAGACACAAAGTGGTGCATATGCATTAATCTTAAAAGAGATTAAAGGTAAAAGAACGTTACCCATAATTATTGGTGCTTTTGAAGCGCAAGCAATAGCAATAGCCTTAGAAAAAGAGATAAAACCTCCGAGACCATTAATACACGACCTTTTTAAAACTTTTGCCGATAGGTTTCATATTATTGTAAAACAAGTGATTATACACAAGTTAGTAGATGGCGTGTTTTATTCCAGCTTAATATGTGAACAAGATAAAATTGAGCAAATAATAGACTCCAGAACTTCTGATGCAGTTGCTCTTGCTGTTCGATTTAATGCCCCAATTTTTACCTATGAAAATATTTTAGAAAAAGCAGGTGTTTACCTAGACCCAAAAGAAGAACAACACATAGGCAAAATTCATGAAGAAGCAGATGATGAAATAGATGATTTAATTTCAGAAATTGAAGAAATTGTTAAAGGTTCGGACTTTGAAAATCTTTCTTTAGATGAGTTAAACCAAAAGCTTAATCTTGCGGTTGAAAATGAAGATTATGAACTTGCCGCTAAATTAAGAGACGAAATAGAAAAGAGAAAAAAAAGTTGAAAAACTAAATAGCTTCTTTCATTTAGAAAAGAGAAAGAAACAAATTAATCAAAATCACATTACAATGAATATCAAACTTAGATTAACCATATTAAATTTTTTAGAATTTTTTGCTTGGGGAGCTTGGTTGCTTTCTGCAGGAGCCTATATGTATGTCACGCTTCATTTTACAGGATTACAAATCGGTGCTGTTTACGGAACTCTTGGACTCGCCGCTCTTTTTATGCCGGCAATTATGGGAATTATAGCCGATAAATGGATCAATACCGAACGTGTCTTTGGTGCAAGTCACATTATTCTAGGTGTATTGCTTTTTTGGTTAACTACTGTAAAAGATTTTGATACATTTTATTTAATTGTCTTTTTAATTTCTATGTTTTATATGCCAACTATTGCCTTAAACAATTCAATTTCTTATGCTATATTAGAGCGAAATAAAATGGATATTGTAAAGGTCTTTCCGCCAATACGTGTTTGGGGAACAGTTGGTTTTATTTTAGCTGCTTGGATAGTAGATTTATTGGGTTGGAAAGTAAGTAAAGAACAATTTATGGTATCTGCAATTGCATCTATAATATTAGGTGTCTATTCCTTTACTTTACCGGCAATTCCTCCGGTTTCGGCAACCGAGAAAAAATCTTTTGCCGAACGCTTAGGCTTGGATGCATTTTCCTTGTTTAAAGATCATAAAATGGCTGTTTTCTTTATTTTTTCTTTACTTCTTGGTGCTGCACTACAAATAACCAATATTTGGGGTGTACCATTTTTAGAGGATTTTACAAAAAATTATAAAGGCTATTTTGCAGTAGAGCACTCCCTATTTTTAATGACTTTATCTCAGGTTTCTGAAACCTTATTTATACTTACCATTCCGTTTTTCTTAAAGAAATTCGGAATTAAAAAAGTAATGTTAATGAGCATGGTCGCTTGGGTATTGCGATTTGCTTTCTTTGGCATCGGAAATCCTGCAGAAGGTCTTCCATTCTTAATTTTATCAATGATTATTTACGGAATGGCTTTTGACTTCTTTAATATTTCAGGTTCTTTATTTGTTGAAAAAGAAGCAAAACCTTCCATTCGCTCTAGTGCACAAGGTTTGTTTATGCTTATGACCAATGGTTTGGGAGCTATTTTAGGAGCCTATGCCAGTGGTTACGTAGTAGATTATTTTTCCAATCCTGATGGCACAAGAGATTGGCATACAATTTGGTTTATTTTTGCGGCATATGCTGCAGTAATCACAGTTCTTTTTGCCATATTTTTTAAATACGAACACAAGCCAGAAGAAATGGATGATATGAAGCACTAAAATAATTTTTTAGGAAAACCCCTTAAAAAAATGAAACAGTATTTAGATTTAATTAAGCATATTCAGAAAAACGGAATTGAAAAAGGAGATCGAACCGGAACAGGAACTAAAAGTGTTTTTGGTTATCAAATGCGCTTCGATTTATCGGAGGGCTTTCCAATGGTAACAACCAAAAAATTACATCTAAAATCCATTATACACGAGCTGCTTTGGTTTTTAAAAGGCGATACCAATATTGCTTATTTAAAAGAAAATGGTGTTAAAATTTGGGATGCTTGGGCAGATGAAAACGGTGATTTAGGTCCGATTTACGGTTACCAATGGCGAAATTGGAACAATGAAGAAATAGACCAAATAACCGAGGTAATTAACACCATAAAAAACAATCCTAACAGCAGAAGAATGTTAGTTTCTGCTTGGAACCCAAGTGTGTTGCCGGACACTTCAGTTTCTTTTGATAAAAATGTTACCAACGGAAAAGCAGCTCTGCCTCCTTGCCATGCTTTTTTTCAGTTTTATGTTGCCGATGGAAAACTATCTTGCCAATTATACCAACGAAGTGCCGATACTTTTTTAGGTGTTCCGTTTAACATTGCAAGCTATGCTTTATTGGTTTTAATGATTGCTCAAGTAACCGGTTTAAAACCCGGAGAATTTATTCACACCTTTGGCGATGCACATATTTACAATGATCATAAAGAACAAATTGCATTACAACTCAGTAGAGAACCAAGACCTTTACCCATAATGAAATTAAATCCTAAAATTAAAAATATTTTTGATTTTGCTTATGAAGATTTTGAATTGGTAAATTATAATCCACATCCTTTAATAAAAGGAAAAGTTTCCGTTTAAAAAAACATTATGCAACAAGACCAACATTTCATTTACGAAAAAGCTCGCAAACGCATCCAACAAAAAAAGCGATTTTACATCCATTTTATTTTATTTATTATTGGTGCATCCATATTATACGGACTCACATTAATAAAAGGATTTTCACTAGATAACAGTCCTTTAATTGTTTACGGCATAATAGCTGTTTGGTTTGTTTTTTTACTTTTGCATTTTATTCGTGTATTTATAACAACTAAATTTTTTGATGATGAATGGGAACGCATTCAAACAGAAAAATTAATTAAAAAACACGAGAAAAAAGTGCTTCAACTAGAACAAAAATTACAAAAACAAGGTGTCTTACCACAAGTAAAAAAAGAAAAAAAAGGGTTGCTATCCATTTTTAAAAAGAAAAATTCACCTACAATTATTGCCGCAATAGGTAATAATAATGAGTTGGGAAAAGATAACAACCTCATCTGGCATTTGCCGGCGGATTTAAAACATTTTAAAAAATTAACTACCGGACATCACATTATTATGGGTAGGAAAACTTTTGAATCTATCGGTATTCCATTACCTAATCGTACAACAGTAATTATTACAAGAGATAAAAATTATAAAGCACAAGGCTGCATTGTGGTAAATTCTTTAGAAGAAGCTTTAACTGTTGCTAAAAAAGACCCAACACCTTATATAATTGGAGGAGCTGATATATACAACCAAGCTCTTAAGAAAGCAGAAAAATTAGAAATCACCTATGTGCATGGTGATTTTGAAGCTGATGTTTTTTTTCCTAAAATAGATCTAACCATTTGGGAAGAAATCAAAAGAGAGTTTCATAAAAAAGATGATAAAAATCCTTATGATTACAGCTTTGTTAGTTATAAAAGAAAAACCGAATTGTAAAAATAAATTTACAATTCGGGATAAAGAGATGTGTAAAACTAACCAAATTTTTTATGAAGAAAAAGAAAACATAATTTATTTTAATTCACATCACTTTAATTAATTCAAATATGAGGGAAGCTCGTTAAAGTAAATACCTTTTTCTTCTAAAAAATCATCTAAATATTTTTTAGAATAATCAAGACCCAACTTATTTTCAATATCGATTAAAGTTTGGTATAACTTTTTAATTTTCTGAATACCTTGCATGGAAACAAATTCTGTTTCTACTTTAAAATTTTGTCTGAAATCATTTATTCTTCCGGGAGTAAATAGACTTTTAATCCAATAACACGAATCGTTTGCATTCCATTTTAACACAGAATTTACTTGTTTTCCTTTAGACAGACAATCTTGAATCATTAAATAAATAACTTGTGGAATTTCTTCAAACTCGCCAATTACATTTTTAATGATAAATTCTTCGGTAGTTAGGGATTTTACTTTGCAATTATGCATATCGTTTTCAATTTGAGGGAATATTTGAACAGCTAACATATTTAATCTTTTTATTAAGTTACAATGCAAAAATACAAACACTAATAACTTAAAATACAAGGGAAAATCCTGATATTTACGGGGGAAAAAGCCTGAAAAGTATAAACTGCTAATTTAAAATTGCAGGAATCATTAACTGAAAAGTAGGAATATAAACCTTAAACTCTTTTGTAGAAGTAAAATTAATCATTCTGAAAAAACCGGACATGGCTCCCATTGGTGAACTCAATAAACAAAATGAATTGTATATATGTTTTTGTTTTGGTGCTAAAATTGGTTTTTTACCTACTACACCTTCACCATTAATAACCTCGGTATTTTTTAAAGAATCAAAAATACGCCAAGAACGACCGATTAACTGTACGGCATCTTTTGAATAATTTTCAATAGAAATTTCATAACTAAACGCATATTGCATACAATAATTAGTATATCGTACACCTTCAAATTTGGTTTTTACCGAAATTTTTATGCCTTTTGTTATTTGTTGCACCATAGCAAATAAAATTTTTTACTTACAAAGTTATCGAAATTTTAATTAAAAAAGCAAATTTTAACTACAATTTTAACGAAATTACCCAGATTCCTTGTCCAAAAGTACTAATTATCATTTCATCTCTATAAAAATCCAAGAACATCGATGTAATAATTACTTTTGGTAAATTTTCACCTAACGGAATCCATTTTTGACCATTTAAACGATAAACTCCTAAATCGTTTCCTACATATAATTGCTCGTGATTTGCATCGTAAACAATTCGGTTAACCGAAACATTTGGCAAATTATAACTAATATTTTGCCAAGTATTTCCTCCATCATCAGAAAAATAAACTTTCTTTCCTGAAATTTTATTCCGAAGCGTAAACCATACCAAATCCGGATTTTGATCGGAAGAAATTACTGTTGAAATTATGGATTTTTCTAAAAATAAATCTTTAAAATCTGCGTCTATGGATAGCCAAGTTTTTCCGCCATCAAAAGATTTAACTAAATGTGCTTGATACTTATATTTGTTGTAATTGGAATTTTTATTCTTAACCGTAACCAATTCATTTGCGTAGTATAAAATGTTTGGATTGCTCTTAGAAATAGCAAGACTAGAGCCTCTACCTCCACGATGATTATTTGGTGTGATATTTTTCCAGGTTCCTTGCACACCTAACGAATCGGAAACATACAACCCGTTCTGATGCGATGCATACAATTTATATTTATTGGTTGGATGTTCCATTAAAAGTCCGTCATTATGTACTATACCCAAAGGTTTTCCATTATTCATTCTAATGGTTCGGTATTTTTTTCCACCATCGGTGGTAATTTTAATATGCCTGTCTTTTATGTAAATACGGTTTATGTTATGCGGACTTAGATAAATTCCTCCTTCGTGTGAAGCAATAGGATACCTCGGTTTACCGTTAAAATCATTAACGTAAAATCCGCAATCTTGTGTACCAAAAACAATTCTTCTTTTTTCCTTATCGGAATAATATCCTGCTTCGATAATTAAGTTTGCATTAAGATTTTTAAAAGCATCGCTCCAAGTAACACCGTTATCTGTACTCTTAAACAGACCGGCATCATTGCCATAATAAATCGTTCCGTCTTCCGCTACAGCAACAGCTCGTGTATCTTGATGTGTTTTACCTTGACCAATATCTTTAAAAACCTTATCGGAAGGTGTTTTCATTTTTAAATACCAATCTTTTATAAAAAAAGCAGTATCTATTTTTTGAATAAACGGAATAAAATGAAAGCCGTTTTTTTTATCTTGAACCGACTCTAACGAAAAATGGACAAAATCGGTACTTTTTAAAATGAGTTGTTTTACTTTAAAATACTCCTTTTTATTGGCTGCAACAAAACGATACGCAATGGAAAAATGAACGTATAAAACTGATGATTTTTCATCATAAAATAATGAAACGTCTTTTACAAAATAACCCAAATTACTAATTGGTTTTGGAGCAAATTGCTTAAAAACAGTAGTTTTATTGGTAAATGTTTTTCCGCCATCTTCCGAAAAGAAAAGTGTAGCATCATTTTTTTTATTACCAAAGGCCGACGAAACGTATAAAACATTTGCATTAACAGGATGTGACACCACGTTAATTAACTCACCATTCTTAGAAAGCTTTTTTGTAAAATCATAGATTTTATAAAAATTTTTAACGCTATCAACTGATTTATACAGACTTTTATAATCGATTGCATAAGCTGTTTTATGGCTTTTGGTTAAAGAAAAATCAGCACAATAAAAATCACCGGAAGGTTTTGACCAAGTTTTGCCATTATCTTTTGAAGATAAAACGCCATAACCGTAAAAATCGCTTTTAATTGCCGAAAATCGAATAGGATTTTTAAACCGATAACCTGTTGCTATATAAAAAACATCCTCTTTTTTAATGATTTTTTTTACATCAATCACAGGTGTGTTTTTAGTGATATTTTGCCACGATTCTCCAGCATCATTTGTTTCAAAAACTGCACTAAAACCAACTCCTGCAAGTAAATGATTAGCATTGTTTGGATCTGCCCAAAGAGAAGAAATTCTACCATTACCAAACCAATATGTTTCGGTGTTTTTGGAAAATTTATTTAATACATCTACATATGTAGTATCAGGTCCAAGCTTTTTCCATTCATATGACTTACTGTTGTTAGTTACAAATTTATTTTTGGTTTTACACGAATAAAAAACAACTAAAAAAAATAATAAATAAAGCTTTTTCATAAATCAAATTTAGGTTAATTCATCACATCCTCAGCTTTTTGTTTAAAATTATCTAAGGTTTGTTGTGGAATAAAACCTTTTGAAGCAATGGCTAAACCGATTACCATTAAAATAATTCCCATTATTTTACGTATTTTAGTAACTACCGGTGGTGTTAATTTATTTTTTAGTTGTTTAGCCAAAACTATTTTTCCTAAATCAGTTACAAAATAAGCAATTAGTATAGAAGTAAAATACAAAAAGACACGCTCGCCATTCATACCAACATTAGAGCTGATTACAATAACCAACGCCAACCAAAATCCTAAAACACCAACATTGATAAAATTGAGTAAAAATCCTTTAAAGAACAAGCCTAAAAAATTTTCTTTTTCAACCACAACCAATTTTGGATCTAAAATAATTTTTCTACGTTTTTCTTTTATAAACGTAATTAAACCATAAGAAAATAAGATAATTCCTCCGGCAAAAAACAACCTTGGATCGTCTTTAATTTTATTTAATAACGCATAACTTCCATAATACGAAAGAACGATAAATATCGCATCGGCAGTTATTACACCTAAATCAAATATTATTGCTTGTTTAATTCCCTTTGTCGCACTTGTTTCCAAGAGAACAAAGAATACCGGCCCTACCATAAAAGATAAGAAAAAACCGGACACTAAAGCGTTTATAATATCAAAATTCATTTATATTTTTTTAAACATCATCATAATCTACAGCAATTTTATCAGTTACAGGATGTGCCTGACAGGTAAGTATTAATCCTTGTGCTACTTCATCTTTAGATAAAATCGTGTTTTTATCCATTATTGCTTTTCCTTCGGTTACTTTTGCGATACAACTGGAGCAAATTCCACCTTGGCAAGAATAAGGAGCGTCTAAATTATGCTTTAGAGCAGCATCTAAAATGGTTTCTTTTTTGTCCATTTCAAAAGTTTCCTTCTCATCGTCTAAAAGAACGCTAACAATTGCTTTACCATCTAAGGTAATCTTAGTAGTTTCTTTGTCTTCGCTTGGGGTAAATAGCTCAAGATGTATTTGTTCCGCCTTAAAATTTTTGGATTCTAAGGTTTCCTTAACTAAATTAATCATCGGTTCCGGTCCGCAAAGATACGCATCATTAAAAGGTACATCTTTATTTTTATTAAGTATGTAATTTACAACAGAAGTATCAATTCTACCAAATAATGCACCATCAGGTTGTTCTCTACTAAACACGTATTGAACTGTTAACTGATTGCTATATTTTTTTTGTAAAAGATTCAAATCTTGGTAGAAAATAGTATCTTTTACAGTTTTATTTCCATAAACCAAAACAAATTTACTGTTTGGTTCTTCAAGCAAAACAGCTTGTATCATTGCCATTATTGGAGTAATACCACTTCCGGCGGCGAAAGCCAAATAGTTTTTTTTATGATTCGGATTGGTTTTTAAAATAAATTTACCTTCCGGTTCAGATACTTCTAAAACAGCACCAACTTTTAAATTGTGATTTGCATAAACCGAGAATGTACCATTTTCAATTTCTTTTACCACAATACGAATTTCTCCGGTTTGGGGTGCAGTACAAATAGAATATGCTCGTCTTATTTCTTGGTCGTTAATTATAGTTTTAATTGTAATATATTGTCCTGCTATAAACTTAAATTTATCTTTTAATGCATCCGGAATTTCAAATGCTATGGAAACTGCTTGATGTGTTTCCTTTTTAATATCTTTTACAGATAATTTATAAAATGTTGCCATATTTGTTTCAATTCAAAGTTTCAAAATTACAAAAAATCAGACGGTAATTTATAATTTTGAAGCAATTAGATTTGCAATTTCCTGCATCTCTTGATTTGTAAATTTTTCTTTTTTATTAAATTGTATATCTGCCATTTCGTTTAACGGAATTAAATGCACGTGAACATGTGGCACTTCAAGACCAATAACACTTAATCCTACGCGTTTACAAGGAATTGCTTTTTCAATTGCTTTTGCTACTTTTCTTGAAAAAGCGAATAATTTTGTGTAGGTTTCTTCGTCTAAATCAAATAATTTATCCACTTCTTTTTTAGGCACAACCAAAGTGTGTCCTTTTGCATTAGGATTAATATCTAAAAAAGCATAAAAGTTATCGTCTTCGGCTACTTTAAAACTTGGTATTTCACCTGAAATAATTTTAGTAAATACAGACATTATCGCGATATGTTTAAGATTTCCAATTTCATCATTCCAGCCGGAATTTTTACCTCGGCGATATCGCCAACTTTTTTACCTAACAATCCTTTTCCGATAGGCGAATTAATAGATATTTTTCCTTCTCTTAAATTGGTCATCGAATCGGCTACCAAAGTGTATTCAAACTCTTTACCATTGTTTAAATTTTTTATTTTTACTTTTGACAAAGCCAATACTTTGGATAAATCCAACTTTGATTCATCGATAACTCTGGCATTTGCGATGGTGTTTTTTAACTGTACAATTTTATATTCCAATAAAGATTGTTCTTCTTTTGCTGCGTGATACTCGGCATTTTCACTTAAATCACCTTTATCTCTTGCATCGGCAATATCACGTGTAACACGTGGTCTTTCAACAGTTTCCAGTCTTTCTAATTCGTCTCTTAACTCTTGTAAGCCTTCTTTTGAATAATAAGATACTTTGCTCATAATTTTATATTTTAGTTCCACTTAATGTATATAACCTTAAATCCGCAAAAGTATTTCTACTGCAAAGCCAAACTGTAAGTCATTATTGGGAATGCTCGTTTTTCGATACTCACCATAACGAATGCTATGTTTGCGTGTCTCAAAACTGTGCTACACCAATACTAACAGCACATTTTGACTTTTCGCTACGAAAACCTTTGCGAATTTAAGGTATAAACTAAAAATCCCAATACCAAAATATTATTTGGTTTGAGATTATAGGTGCAAATATACAAAATAATTCTATTTTTGCCAATACAAACAACTATTACATTAAATATGAAGTATCTCATACTATTTTTCTCCCTCATTTTTCTCAGCTCCTGCAAAGATGATTTTGTAGATAACAACAAATATTTACCAAATATTGCGGTTAATTTTTCGGTTGACTTAAATTTACCGGAAGCTAATGGCTTGTTAACTGTTGGTGGATTTGCTAAATTTCCTGATAAAGGAATTAGAGGCGTAATCGTTTTTAATAACGGATTAGACAATTATGTTGCCTTTGATTTGGCTTGTCCGCACATTCCGCTTCAAGATTGCTCTACAATGACTTTTAATCAGGGCGATTTATTTATGAAATGTATATGCGACGATGAAAAATTTTCTAAATTAGACGGTTCTCCGTTAAATCCGAATATCACTTATGCTGCTAGAATGTATCTAGTAGAAAAAAGTGGCAACTCTTTATTTATACACAATTAAAATGTCCTATTTTTCAACAACAAAATTCAAACTCGGTATTTTAGGTGGTGGTCAGTTAGGTAAAATGTTACTTGCCGAAACACAGAAATTAGATATAAATACCTTTGTTTTAGAAAATTCAGCAGATGCTCCTTGTGCCGCAATAACTAATAATTTTGTGATTGGCGACTGGAAAAATTTTGAAGATGTCTATCATTTCGGCAGAGACAAAAATGTAATAACTGTTGAAATTGAACATGTAAACTTAAAAGCATTAGAAGTATTAGAAAAAGAAGGCGTTAAAATACATCCGCAACCAAGTGTTTTAAAAATCATACAAAACAAAGGTGTACAAAAAGATTTTTTTAAGAAAAACGAAATTAATACAGCAACATACAAACGCTACACATCAAAAACCGAATTGATTCATGCTAATTTAGAATTTCCTTGTATTTGGAAAGCCGAAACGATGGGTTACGACGGTAACGGCGTAAGAAAATTAAACTGCACACAAGACATTAAAAATCTTAGCGATGTGCCCTGTATCATTGAAGAATTAATTCCTTTTACAAAAGAATTGGCAGTTATTGTAGCCCGAAATGTAGATGGCGAGATAAAAACATTTCCTACGGTAGAAATGGAATTTAACCAATATAATAATCAAGTGGAATTTGTTTTATGTCCGGCAACCATCTCCGAAGAAATAGATAAAAAAGCACAAGAAATTGCATTAAAAACAGCAAAATCTTTTAAACAAATCGGTTTGCTTGCAGTAGAATTATTTCTTACAAAAGACCATAGAATTCTAGTTAACGAAGTTGCTCCAAGACCTCATAATAGCGGTCATTACAGTATCGAGGCTTCATATACCAACCAATTTGAACAACATTTAAGAGCTATTTTAAACTTACCTCTTGGATGTACTAAAAATAAGTTGCCTGCTGTGATGTACAACCTTTCGGGAAGTAAAAATGCCTACGGAAATGTGAGATATAAAAATATGGAACAAATTTTAAAATTTAAAGGAGTTACACCACACATTTATGGAAAGAAAACCGTTAAACCAAATCGTAAAATGGGTCATGTAACGGTAGTCAATTCCGCTTTAAGCGAAGCAAAAAAAATAGCAATACAAGTAAAAAATACAATAGAAGTTACCGGTGATAAAAAACAATAAAATGGCTAAACCAAAACATATTTTAGTAATTCGCTTGTCTGCAATGGGTGATGTTGCAATGCTTGTTCCGGTTTTACAAGCCTTAATACAACAAAATGAAAATGTACAAGTTACGGTTTTATCCAGAAAATTTTTAAAACCAATTTTTGATAACGATATAAGCGGATTAAACGTACAATTTATAGAAGCCGACACCAAAGGGAAACATAAAGGATTTATAGGAATTTATAAATTATTTAAAGAATTAAAATCATTACAATTGGATGCTGTTGCAGATACGCACAACGTATTACGTTCTAAAATTCTTACTTTATTTTTTAAACTTACCGGAACAAAAGTCGCAACAATAGACAAAGGAAGATCAGAGAAAAAAGCATTAATAAAAAATAATGTAAAAAAGCAATTAAAAAAAACGCATAGTCGCTATGCCGATGTGTTTCAAAAATTAGGATTTACCATTAATTTAAAAAAACACCAATTTCATAAAAAACCGAATTTACCAAAAAACTTTTCGTTTAATAAAACCAAACAAAATATCGGAATTGCTCCATTTGCTCAATATCAAGGAAAAATGTATCCATTAGATTTAATGGAAGAGGTTATCAAAGAGCTTTCTAAAAATAATTCTATTTACCTTTTTGGAGGAGGAGAAAAAGAGATAAACAAACTAAACGAAATTGCCTTAAAACACCCAAATACTACAAATCTTGCCGGAAAGCTCTCTCTAAAAGAAGAATTACAAATAATTGCTAATTTAGATGTCATGCTTGCAATGGACTCCGGAAATGCACATTTTGCAGCAATGTTTGGTGTTAAAACTATTACACTTTGGGGTGTTACACATCCGTTTGCCGGATTTGCTCCTTTTAAACAAGACGAAAATTGTATTTTACCTGATTTAAAAAAATATCCCAAAATTCCTTGCTCTATTTACGGCAATAAAATTTGCGAAGGTTATGAAAATGTAATGCGTAGTATCACACCTAAAGTTATTATTAATAAGGTTTTGGAATAGAATAATTAATTTATGTGTTTTGTTAAACAACACTTTTAAAAAGAAAATGATGCGTGTTTTTTATTTACTTATTATCTTATTATTTTTATCTTGTAATAGAGAAATAACTCCTGTAAAATTGATTAATAATCCGAATTTTAAAACGGATGTAACAATTTCATTTGGTTCTTGTAACAACCAAAATATTAAAAATATTCTCTTTAAGGAAATTTTAAAAAACAAACCAAAAGCTTTTATTTGGGGAGGTGACGCTGTTTATTCCGATACGAAAAATCCGTTACTGCTAAAACAAAATTTTGAAAATTTTAAAAAAGATAGTACTTACCAAGAATTTAAAAATAAATTGGAAATTTTAGGTACTTGGGATGATCATGATTATGGTGTAAATGATGGTGGTTTTGAAAATCCGATTAAGGAAGAAGCACAACAACTGTTTTTAGACTTTTTGGATGTTCCTGAAACTGACGAAAGACGACAACGAGAAGGTGTTTATTACAGTAAAACGATAAAAAAAGACAGCAATTCCGTTAAAGTGATTTTACTGGATACACGTTATTTTAGAACGGCTCTAACCAAAGATAGGTTTTCTACAAAAAGATATAAACCCAACAAATACGGAGTAGGCACAATGCTTGGTGAAATGCAATGGCAATGGCTGGAAAAAGAATTACAAAATTCGAAAGCCAACTTTAATGTAATTGTAAGTAGCATCCAATTTTTATCTGATAAACACGGATTTGAATCTTGGGGAAATATGCCACACGAACAAGACCGATTAGTAAAGTTACTTTTAAAATACACCAACAACAATACGATTATTCTTTCCGGAGACCGTCATATAGCAGAAATTTCCAAACGAAATATTGGTAAATTTTATTACCCATTAGTCGATTTTACCTCAAGTGGTTTAACACACGCTTATACCGGTTTTTCAGGCGAAGAAAATCCGTTTCGAGAAAGTAATGTGATACATCAAATTAACTTTGGGATTTTAAAATTTGATTTTAAACATAAAAAGGTTCGTTTTGAAATTCGTGGTAAAGGCAATTTGCTTTTAACACTTTTTGAGCAGAAATATTAATGATATAATTTCACCAACAATATATCTAACTTGTTGTTTTGTAGTTGTTTACAAGAATAGAAGCAGATATATTAAGACTTTTTTCTAGTTTTCTAATCATTTCAACAGTCAATCTTTTCTTTTTATTTAATATTTCCGAAACACGACTCTTTCCTCCGATTATTCCAATTAAATCCTTTTGTTTAAGATTCATTTCTTCCATCCTTATTTTAATCGCTTCTATTGGATCTGGTGCTTCAATAGGATAATATTTATTTTCATAATCTTCAATTAACATTGCTAAAATCTCTGCTTCATCTCCTTCTTTTGAATTTAGATTTGCATCAAAAATAACTTCAAGTCTTTTAAGTGCATTTTCATAATCTTTTTCCGTTTTTATAGGTTTAATTTCCATAATTTTATTTTTTTCTTAAACAGTATCGGCATTAATTTTGTCATAATCAGAGTGCGTTCCAATAAATCTGATAAATGCCCATTGTCTTACATAATTAAACTTAACAATAAGTCTGTATGAATTCCCTTTAATATTAAATACAACTCTACTGTTTTTTAAAATACTTGCATTAACATACGTTTTTTTATATCGCTTGGTGACTTCCAATCTGAATTTTTCGCAGTTTCATACCAGGTTTTTAAATATTGCTCAGAATCTTTATGCTTTTGCCAAAATTCTCTTAAAGCTTTTTTTGCTATTATTCGTTTCATATAGACCTCTATAATACAAAGATACAAATAAGTTCTCAAATAATGAACTTATATTGTGATTATTTTATAAACTAAAGAATATTAACGATACAACATTTGAACACTATCCGGTATTTCCAATTTTTCATCCAATCCTTTGGCAGATATCGGTTCTAAAAATCGTTGTTCAATTGGCACCAAACCTGCCCAAATTGGTAAATCTAAATCTTCTTTATGATCATTTACTCCTTCATCTCTTATTTTTCCGGTAATTTCATCAATAGATATTGCAATAACTTTTGTAGCATTTAATTCTTTTTTATTTGGCTCTCTGCATTCCTCCCATCTTCCTTTAAGTAAATTATCAGATATGACTTTTAATGCGAGCAATTTATCTTTATCATTTACCAATTTCCCTTTACCGAAAACCACAACGGATTCGTAATTTAAAGAATGACTAAATGCCGAGCGAGCCAAAACCAAAGCTTTTACTTTGGCAATCGACAAACAAACAGGAAATCCTTTTTCTACTTCATTTAATAAACGGCTTACGCTAGCTCCGTGAATATATAAAGTATTGCCATCTCTTCCATACATTGTAGGAATGGAAAACGGAATATCATTTTGCACAAACGAAAGATGACAAATGTAATTATTATCTATAATCTTATAGGCTTCTTCACGATTGTAAACTGCTCGTTTTGGTATTCGTTTTAATTTGGATTTGTCTTTCATTATTTGATTATTTTATAGGAAATTTTTATAAAATTAAACGAGTTATACGCCAAAGAAACAAAAAATCCTCAAAATCTATTCATTTTAACGGGTAAAATTCTATTTTTGTGAATTATGAATTTTCCTACCAAAATATTAGAAAATGCCGTTAATGAAGTAGCTCAATTACCCGGAATCGGTAAACGTTCTGCTTTGCGATTGGTTTTGCATTTACTAAACAGACCAAAAGAACAGACTCAGTATCTTACGGAAGCTCTAAATAAAATGCGTAACGACATCAAATTTTGTAAAAATTGCCATAATATTTCCGATACCAATATTTGTGAAATCTGTGCAAATCCAAAACGAAATAAGCACATAATTTGCGTAGTAGAAGATGTACGAGATGTAATGGCTATTGAAAATACCGCTCAATTTAAAGGAATTTACCACGTATTAGGCGGAAAAATTTCTCCTATTGAAGGTATTGGTCCACATCATCTAAATATTGAAAGTTTGGTAGATAAAGTAAAAAACAACGATATATCGGAAGTAATATTTGCTCTAAGCAGTACAATGGAAGGTGATACAACAAATTTTTACATTTTTAAACAAATTGAAAAATTTGCTATTAAAATATCTACCATTGCCAGAGGAATTGCAGTTGGTGATGAAATTGAATATGCTGATGAAATCACCTTAGGAAGAAGTATTTTAAACCGAATTCCGTTTGAAAACAGCCTAAAAACATAGAATTTGCAAGACCAAAATAAACACATAAAATTATCTGTTGTTATTGTAAATTACAATGTTCGCTATTTTTTAGAGCAGTGTCTGCTAAGTGTTCAAAAAGCATTACAGAAAATTCCTTCAGAAATTATTGTTGTAGATAATAATTCTACCGATGATAGTTGTACAATGTTAAAAACAAAATTTAAAGATGTTATTCTAATTGAAAATAAATTAAACCTAGGTTTTTCAAAAGCCAATAATCAAGGTGTACAAAATGCAAAAGGCGAATTTATTTTAATTTTAAATCCGGATACGGTTTTATCTGAAGATACCTTGGTTAAAACAATAGATTTTGCTTCTAAAACGGACAATATAGGTGCTTTGGGCGTACAATTTATAGATGGAAAAGGACATTTTTTAAAAGAATGTAAAAGAGGAATTCCAACACCAAAAATAGCATTTGGTAAATTATTCGGATTTCCTAAAAAAGCAATAGACACTTATTATGCTTCGCATATTAAGGAAGATGCAATAGCAAAAATAGAGATTTTAACCGGAGCCTTTATGTTGCTTAAAAAACAAATATATCGAGAAGTAAACGGATTTGATGAAGACTACTTTATGTATGGTGAAGATATTGATCTAAGCTATAAAATTTTAAAAAACGGTTATCAAAATTATTATTTTGGAAAACAAACGATTATTCATTATAAAGGTGAAAGTACCATAAAAGATAAAAAGTATTTAAACCGCTTTTACGGTGCTATGGAAATTTTTTATAAAAAGCATTTTAAAACAAACCTATTCTTAAAGCATGCAATTTTTGCAGCCGTTAAATTTTGGTATTTTGTAAAAATGATTTCTTTACAAAAAACTAAAAAGAAAATATCAAATAAAGTAAATCGTATTATTTATATAGGTAAAAACGAGCAAACATTTGCCAAAATAAAAAAAACGATAAATCCGGAATTGGCTGTATTTCATCAAGATATTTCTATAAAAGATATTCTTGCCAACAAACCGGACAAACTCATTTTTGATATGAATGACCTTATGTATAAAAATGTTTTTTCTGTTATGAAAGCTTTAAAAAATACTAAAATAAATTTTCGATTTATACCTGGAAAAAGTGATTTTTTTATCGGTAGCGATAGCAATAACAGTAAAGGAGAGGTTGTTCTATTATCATAAATTTAACCATAAAAAAAAATCCCAAAAAAATTAATTTTTTTGGGATTTTTAAATTGTTCTAAAAAAGATTATTTCTTTTCTTTTTTGAATTTTGCATATTTCATTTTGAACTTGTCGATACGTCCTGCGGTATCTACCAATTTCACTTTTCCTGTATAATAAGGATGCGAAGTTCTTGAAATCTCTAATTTAATTAATGGGTATTCTACACCATCAACTTCAATATTTTCTTTTGCGTTTGCACAAGAACGTGTTAAAAAGATATCGCCGTTAGACATATCTTTAAAAGCAACCATTCTGTAATTTTCCGGATGAATTCCTTTTTTCATTTTGATTCTGTTTTAGTATAACGCTTTTTGACGTTATTATTTTTTTGAGTGTGCAAATTTACAGTATTTTTTTTAATATCAAATTTTATTTTAGGTATTTTTTCGCTTATTAGTAATTTAACAAATAAAAAACAGAAAAAACACATTGCATTATATACCAATTTCTTAATTTAGCCCTTTATTATTATAAAATTTACAATGAAAAAAATTCTGTTTATATTAAGTATCAGTTTTATACTACTTACTTCTTGTGAGAAGTCGTATCGTTTTCACTTAGAAACACCCAAAACCGTTACAAGTAAAAATGCCAAATTTACAGCAAAGTTAACCGAAGTAAACCAACAACCAATCGATTCGGTTTTATATTCGTTAAACGGAAAACCGGCAACTAAAAATAATGTATTCGACTTAACCAACAGCCGTTTAGGGAAACACACCGTTAGTGCCATCGTTTTTTACAAAGGAAATAAAAACAAAAAAGTAATGAATGTGGTTACCAAATTAGCACTTAACAAACCTGCATACTACTCATACGAAATCATAAATACCTATCCGCACGATAAAAATGCGTTTACACAAGGTTTGGAGTTTTATCAAGGCGATTTATACGAAAGCACTGGTCAATACGGTGAATCTTCTATTAGAAAAGTGGATTTAAAATCAGGTAAAGTACTTAAAATGCAACCATTGGATAAAAAATATTTTGGTGAAGGAATTACCATTTTTAACAATAAAATCCATCAATTAACTTGGCAAAGTAATATTGGTTTTGTTTACGATGTAGAAACCTTTAAACAACTTGGCTCTTTTACTTACGGAAAAAGCAAGGAAGGCTGGGGTTTAACGCACGACAATACTTACTTAATTAAGTCTGATGGTTCTAAAAAATTGTGGTTTCTAGATCCAAATACGCACAAAGAGATAAAGTTTGTAGAAGCTTATACCAACAAAATTTCGACCTCAAAAGAAATTAGTAAACTAAATGAATTGGAATATGTTAACGGAAAAGTTTATGCTAATGTTTGGCAAAAAAACTTTATTTTAATCATCAATCCAAAATACGGAACAATTGAAGGTGTGGTAGATTTAAACGGCTTACAAACCAAAGCCGGACAACAAGGTGAAAATAACGTTTTAAACGGAATTGCCTACAATACCAAAACCGATAAACTTTATGTTACCGGTAAACGATGGAACAAACTCTTCGAAATTAAATTAACTAAAAAATAATATTTTGGTATAAACAGAGTTTTAACTTTGTATAAAAACAGTTCTATGCGTTATCTTTATAGTTTTTTAAGCCTTTTTATTATTGTTTTTGCAAGTTCTTGTCGCAAAGATTTTAGTACTTCATTAAGTAAAGGAAATTTAAAATTTTCTACCGATACCGTTTTTGTGGGTAAAGTTTTTGATAATATCAGTTCAAGCACGCATCGTTTTACGGTAAAAAATCCATCTAATAAAGATATTCATATTCCGCAAATTAGTTTAGAAAAAGGTAATGCCTCTTTTTATCGTTTAAATGTCGATGGTGTTTCCGGAAAATCTTTTGAAAATATCGAAATTTTAGCTAAAGATAGTATTTTTGTCTTTGTAGAAACCACAATTCCGTTTAACGAAATTACCGATCCTGATTTTATGTATCGTGATAAAGTGTTGTTTGATAATGATAGCAACCAACAAAAAGTAGAACTGGAAGCACAAGTAGTTGATGTACATCTTATCAGACCAAACAGAACGCAAATTGCCGATGGATTTGCTTACGAAGAAATTATTTTAGGACAAGATGCCGATGGCAACGACATCACCATTAGAGGTACAAATCTAACCGATGACACCACGTTTACGAACGATAAACCTTGGCTTATTTACAATTATGTTGGTGTACCTAACGGCAAAACTCTTACAATTGATGCAGGAACACAAATCCATTTTCACGCCAATTCCGGTATTATCGTGCAAGACGGCGGAAAACTAATTGTTAACGGCACGTTAGACAATAAAGTAATCTTTCAAGGTGACCGTTTGGAGGAAGTTTATCAAGATATTTCCGGACAATGGGGAACGATTTGGTTATTTAACGGCAGTAAAGAAAATAGCATACAACACGCTAAAATTTTAAACGCTACACTAGGTCTTTTAGTAGATTCTAATAACGATATATCGGAGCAAACCTTACTTTTAAACAATACCGAAATTTACAACACAACAAGTTACGGTTTATTGGCAAGAAATGCTAAAATTGAAGCAAACAACACTGTTATAGGTAATAACGGAGCTTCTTCATTTGCAACTATTTTAGGAGGAAATTACGATTTTACACACGTAACTTTGGCTAATTATTGGCGTAGTTCTAACCGACAGGAAGCAACTTTATCATTAAGTAACGCCTTACAAATTAGCGAAACAGAATTTTTAGTAAGTGATTTACAAGCCAATTTTACCAATTGCATCATTGCCGGAAGTCAGAATATGGAATTGCATTACGACAAATTAGACGGTGCAAATTTCAATTTTAAATTCACCAATTGTATGTTAAAATTTGAAGATACCACCAATCAATTTATTGACGATCCGTTATTTGATTTTAACAATACAACCTTATATCAAAATGTACTGCTTAATAAAAATCCGGATTTTAAAAATACCAATCCGTTTGAGGATTTTGTAGATTTTAGAATCGGTGAAAATTCGGATGCCATAAACCAAGCAGATTCATCAATTATTTTGTTAAAACCTGTTTTACAAACCGATTTGGTTGGAACCGACAGACTGCCAAATCCGGATATCGGAGCATACCAACATATTGTTTTTGAAGAAGATTAATTATGAAAAATGCTTTTCTAAAACAGGAAGAAAATAGAACGTTGCTCTTATCATTTTTTCTCTGTTCGAACGACAAAACGATCTAATTATGAAAATCCTATATTTGTAATGAATAAATTATTGTTTAACCAAAAGTTACATTTGTGACTTGAACCTTGCAAGTAAAAAACCCTAAAATATAAAATTTTAGGGTTTAAAAATTGAGAAATAAAATTATTATTTATTCCTTAATGAACTTTATAGAATTTTTTCTGCCATTTTTATCTAAAAGAACAAGCAAATAAACTCCTTTTTCCAATTGATTTATAGTAATCGATTTTAAATCATCTTTCCCACTTAATTTCTTAGAAGAAATTACTTCACCTTTAATATCTACAACTTGATACGCAACTATTTTTTGCTTATTAATATTAACATATAAAATATCTTTTGCCGGGTTGGGTGAAATACGAATTTTATCAATAATCTCTTTTACATCTTTTTTTTCTTCTTTTGAACTTACAATACTATTTTTTTCTTTTGTCGGAGGATTATCAATAACAACAATTTCTCTGTGACAACAACTCACTTTAAAGAAAATAGTAACAGAATCCCAAGGGTTTCCAACAGCTAATTTAAACCTATAAATCTTACCAGGTCTTAAATGATAACCACTCGGTAAAAATTCAACAATATTAATATTATTGGGAGCTTGTGTTAATGGATAAACCCAACCTGAATGTAATAAATTAACATCTGTCCAACTTAAAGGATCAAATTCAGATAACTCCACAAAATAACCAGTTTCACAACTGCTCAAAGAACCATTAACTAATAAATCATCTTCTAAACATAATTCAGTTACATCTAAATCGCCATAATAAGAAGGCACTTGTACTACTTGGTAGGGATATCTAAATGATGCTACTGCAGTTGCTCCCATATTAGGTCTACAATCTTTACAATTAAATAACTGATGAAAAGATTCATAAGTATGATTATTAGGGTTATCACCCAACTTACGATCAATTCCTGTAATTACAAATTCACAATCATAAATAGAAAGACTTGTTAAATGATTCTTAATTGTTGTGTCTGGAGTAAATACTTCTATCAATGTATCATTATCTGTATATAGTGATAAAACATTATTTTCAGAGCCTGATGTTCCAATATTTCTAGAAACTAATAATTTATCATGAATGTCTATATCTACCATTATTGAGCTATTACTATTCGAAAAAGACGAAACAAGATTAGCTATTGTTATTTTTCGAAGTTGATGTATTGGTGATGTATATGTTCCTAGTTCTACAGCATAAAAAACTTCCCAATTATTACGTAATGCAACAACATTATTATTATTACGATAGTTAATTCCACTTCCATATTCTAAGTAATTAACACCTACAGATGTTAAATTTAAATTATACGAAAAATTAGAAAAAGTAGGAATATAATTATATCGTTTAATTTCTAACTTCCTAGAATTTGAATAAGCATTGCCGTAAGAATACGCAATAACAAGTTTATACCCTTTCATATCTGTTTGTACTGCAAAAGGAGAGGTGTTTGATATTGATGAAAAACTTCCAATATACTTGTAACCTTTAAAAATCATATTTCGATACATATATAAATAAAGAGAGTTTCCATTTGTTCTGGTAATAAGTACATCTCCATTTGGAGCGACCTCAATATCGGTTGCTTGAGTATTATCTGAAACCATTAATGGCCCTGCTATTAAAGTACCATTTACATTATACTTCTTTAAAAAAGTGGCATAAGAATTTTTTCCAGATACTTTATCGTGATACAATACATAAACGTTGTTAGAATTATCTATACGAACCCTCGTGAAATCAGGATATGTAGAAATTTGAACTTGAGGGGAAGTAGCATTAAAAGTACTAGCATCGTATATTTTTAAATAATTTCCCGAAATACCTCTCCACGAAGCAATAGCATAATAACTCCGATTAGAATCTGAGGTTGAAAAAACCCAGTGTGAAATGGATGCAGAAAGAGAAGTGGTCTGTACTCCTCCTGTAAGCTGTCCTTGTGCATTAGACAATGTAAAACTTCCTAATAACATAAGGAATAAAAAAATATATTTTTTTGTTTTCATAATAATAAAAAATTTAAATTTTACCTACTCTATTTTAGCTTTTCGGTTACCGCATTTAATAGAATATCCAAATATTAATTTTTTGTTACCTGTTTTTAAAACTTTTTTAATTATAAATTTATTGTCAACTTAATAGCAATTAATCAAAATACTCAATATGAAAAAAATAATCGCTTCATCAATTTTATAAACATTTTAATTTTACACTAAAAAATTCGGTAACAAAAGAAATATAAAGTTTTAAAAAATAATAGTACTTTTACACTATATGAAAACGGTTTATATAGTCAGGCACGCTAAATCATCTTGGAAATATCCAAATATTAAAGATGAAGACAGACCTCTAAAAGAAAGAGGTATTTTAGATGCAAATCTAATGGCAGAAAAATTACGGGAACAAATTGAAAAACCCGATGTTTTTATTACAAGTAGTGCAAATCGAGCACTGCATACAGCTGTTATATTTTCGAATACATTCAAATATCCATTAGCAAATTTGCAGATTAACAAATCTCTTTATAGTTTTAGCGACGGATATTTAATTAAAACGATAAAAGCATTAGATGATAGTTTTGATTCGGCTATTATTTTTAGTCACGACCACGGTATTAATACTTTTGTAAACAAATTTGGTAATAAAAAAATCAAACACGTTAGTACCACTGGTATTATCGGAATTCAGTTTGATATAAAGCATTGGAAAAACCTAAATCCCGATCGTTCTAACGGAAAAACCATTTTAATTGATTTCCCAAAAAATTATAAATCAAAAAAAGCACTTTAATTTTGGAAATAAAAAAATATGGAGCTATTGATATTGGCTCAAATGCAGTACGATTATTAATTTCAAATGTGGTTTTAAAGGAAAATCACGAACCTAAATATAGAAAAGTTTCTTTGGTACGTGTACCAATTCGTTTGGGTAGAGATGTTTTTACAAAGGGTTCTATTTCCGATAAGAACAAAAAAAGAATGGTAGATACCATGCAAGCTTTTAAATTATTAATGGATGTGCATCAAATCGAAAAATACAGTGCTTGTGCAACATCGGCGATGCGTGAATCTGAAAATGGCAAACAAATTGCAAAAGAAATTAAAGACATAACAGAAATCGACATACAAATAATAGACGGTAAAACCGAAGCAAAAATTATTGCTTCAACCGATTTAAAAGAATTAATCGATGGCGATAAATCGTATTTATATGTCGATGTTGGTGGTGGAAGTACTGAATTTACCTTCTTTTCAAAAGGAAAAATTATCGAATCGCGTTCTTATAAAATAGGTACTGTAAGAATGTTAAACAATTCCGATAAGGAAAATAAAAAGATGTTTAAAGAAATTGAAAAATGGATTAAAAAAACTGCTAAAAATTTACCTCGACTGGCTTTAATCGGTTCCGGAGGTAATATCAATTCTATTTTTAAACGTTCCGGAACGCCTTACGGAAAACCATTATCCTATATTTATATGAATGCACATTACAAGTTTTTAAAATCAATGAGTTACGAAGAACGTATCACCGAACTTGGTTTAAAACCGGATCGTGCAGATGTGATTATTCCGGCAACGAAAATCTACTTATCGGCAATGAAATGGAGCGGTGCAACAAAAATTTATGTACCCAAAATAGGTCTGGCAGATGGCATTATTAGAAGTCTGCATTTAGGAATTATATAAACCTAATAGAACCCTTATCTTTTCTTCTTATAATCCAAATAACGTTTATAAGACACGATACTAAATACTACAATAAATACTGCAAACCAATAAATCCAAGTAGGAATCGGTACAGGATCGCCTTTCGCATATGAATGCATACCGCTTAAATAATAATTTACACCAAAGAATGTCATAATTAAAGTAATGATGGAAATCATACTTAAAAAATTAAAGGTAAATCTGCTTTGTAATCCCGGAACCAATCTGACGTGTAATATAAAAGTATAAACCATCATAGAAATTAATGCCCAAACTTCTTTTGGATCCCATGACCAATATCTTCCCCAAGATTCATTTGCCCAAACACCACCTAAAAAAGTACCAATACTTAACATAAATAAACCAACAATTAAAGTCGATTCGTTTACATAAGTAAGCTCTTTTATGGTTTCATTTAGTTTTGAGGCATTTTTAGGAGTTCTTATAATAAACAAGAATAAAACAACGAACCCAAGCAAAGCACCCAAACCTAAAAACCCGTAACTGGCTGTAATAACCGCTACGTGAATCATTAACCAATATGATTTTAAAACAGGAACTAAATTTGTCATTTCAGGACTCATCATACTTCCGTGAGCAATAGCCAATAAAAACGAAGCAAATAAAGTTGTGGAAGCAATAATAAATTTACTACGGTTTTTTGAAAACAACAATCCTGCTAACGTAGTGATAAATGCCACAAATACAACTGCTTCGTAGCCGTTACTCCAAGGTTCGTGACCTGTGATATACCAACGAGCAGCCATTCCGGCAACGTGTATTACCATTCCGGCAATAACCAGAAAAATAGATATACTAAGTACTATTTTTATTATTTTCTTATTCGGATTAAACAAATCGATAAATGCAAGAATTAATAGGATAAATCCTAAAATCATGTAATAGAACATTAATTTTTTAAAGACATTCCATTTGTTATAAGCAATTTCAATATCAATTTTCTTTTGGGCAGGAATAATATCTGCTCCTAATTGATTTTGGTATTGCGAAATAATATTTAAATATTCATCTGCATCACTATAATCACCTGTTGCAATTCCTTTTGACAGAGCAGACAAATACAATTTGTGCATTTTTAAAACCATGGTATCTTGTGCTACAAACGCTTTATTGTCAAATCCGCTATACCATTTTTGCTTTGGATCGTTTTTCTTAGGATAAATTGTTAATGCTTGTCCGCTTAAAATATTTAACAAAATATTTACACGTTCATCTAAATTAATAATTTCT
>JALSLI010000164.1 GCA_026988395.1 Flavobacteriaceae bacterium
GGAGGGAAAATGGTATATGCTACTTGTTCCGTTTTACCATCCGAAAATGAAGAGCAAGTAGCTAAATTTTTAGAAAATCATCCGGATTTTAAACTGGTGGATGAAAACAAAGTAAGTGCTCATAAATCCGGTTACGACGGATTTTATATGGCTCTTTTAGAAAAACAATCTTAAAAAATGAAAAAACAACTATTATTTTTACTATTATTAACTTTTACAACATTATTTGCTCAACAGCCTTATTATAATGATGTAGATTTAACTTTAACAGGAAATGCATTACGTGATGAATTGGCAACTAAGATAATTAGTACTCATACCAATAACTTATCTTATAGCGAGGCAAGAGAATGTTTAAAAATTGTGGATTTAGAACCGGGACAAAACCAAAACGTCTTATTAATTTACGGTTTTTCACCAAATATTTGTCCAAATGGTTCATCTGATGATAATGATCATAGAAGACGTAATAAAAATGATTTTGGAGGTAGTGCTAACTGCGAGTGGAATAGAGAACATACCTTTGCAAAATCCCTAGGAGATCCTAATTTAGGAACTTCCGGTCCGGGAGCGGATGCTCATCATTTAAGAGCGGCAGATGTACAACGTAACAGCCAACGTGGCAGCAAAAAATTTGCTTCAGGTTCCGGTAATTCAGGTGTCGTAAATGGTAGTTATTGGTATCCCGGAGACGAATGGAAAGGAGATATCGCAAGAATGATGATGTATATGTATTTGCGTTATGGTAGTCAGTGCTATCCTACACTTGTAGGTACCGGTGCAACGGTTTCTACCGATAGTCATATGTTACAGTTGTTTTTACAATGGAATGCCGAAGATCCTGTAAGTCAATACGAAATGAACCGAAATAATTATTTGGAAAATACTTCAAATCAATACGGACAAGGAAATCGTAATCCGTTTATCGATGATCCATATCTTGCAACCAGAATTTGGGGAGGACCAACTGCCGAAGATACTTGGGGAATTTACCTTGGTGTTAACGAAGTGAATTTGGCTACTATGATAAAATTATTTCCTAAACCAACTAATGATATTTTAAATATTGAAGTATCAAATACCAATTTGAAACTTCAAAAAGTAGAAATTTTCGGTATAACCGGAAGGTCAATTATTTCAAAGGAAACCAATTTAAACTCAATAAATGTTTCTACTTTAAACGAAGGTGTATATTTTGTTAAAATAACATCAGATAAAGGAATTTTAGTAGAAAAAATGATTAAAAAATAAAAATTATGCAAGATATTATAAATCGGTTTGTTCGTTATGCAAAAATTGACACACAATCAGATCCTAATAATGAAAAAGAGTTTCCAAGTACTAAAAAACAATGGAATTTAGCCAATTTATTGGTAGAGGAACTAAAAGAATTAGGTATGCAAGATGTAACAATTGATGAGCATGCGTATATTATGGCAACATTGCCAAGTAATTTAGAGTATAGTGTGCCAACTATTGGTTTTATTTCTCATATGGATACGAGTCCGGATTTTACCGGAACCAACGTCAAACCACAAATTCATAAAAATTACGATGGTAAAGATATTGTTTTAAACGAAAAAGAAAACATTGTTTTGTCTCCGGATTATTTTGAAGATTTATTACAATATAAAGGACAAACTATCATTACAACAGACGGAACTACACTTTTGGGAGCAGATGATAAAGCAGGAATTACCGAAATCATGGAAGCTATGAAATATCTTATGGAGCATCCTGAAATTAAACACGGTGATATTCGTGTTGCTTTTACACCTGATGAAGAAGTAGGTAAAGGAGCACATTTATTTGATGTTGAAAAATTTGGTGCCGATTGGGCTTATACTATTGATGGAAGCCAAGTTGGTGAATTGGAATTTGAGAATTTTAATGCAGCAGGAGCAAAGGTTACGATTACCGGTAGAATTGTACATCCGGGATATGCAAAAGGGAAAATGGTGAATTCGATGTTAATTGCAGCCGATTTTATTAAAGGTTTACCAGCAGATGAAACTCCACAAACCACAACCGGTTACGAAGGTTTTTTTCATCTTTACAGTATGGAAGGGAATGTTGAAAAAACCGAGTTAGGTTATATTATACGTGATCACGATAGAGAAAAATTTGAAGCCAGAAAAAAGCAAATGCTCGATTTGGCCACCAAATTAAACAAAGAATTAGGTAAAGATGCTATTAATGTAGAAATAAAAGATCAATATTTTAATATGCGTGAAAAGGTAGAACCTGTAATGCATATTGTAGATATTGCCGAAGAAGCGATGAAAGAATTGGGCATTACTCCTTTAATTAAAGCGATAAGAGGTGGAACTGACGGTTCGCAATTATCATATAAAGGTTTGCCTTGTCCTAATATCTTTGCAGGAGGTCATAATTTTCACGGCAGATTTGAATATGTTCCGGCTGAATCGATGCTTTTAGCAAAGGATACTATTGTTAAAATAGCCGAACTTACTGCTGAAAAGTTTAAATAAAAAAGAGTTTATTAGAAGAAAATTAAGCCGAAAATCTATGAATTTTTTGGGTTAATCATAAAAAAAGACCGGAATTCCGGTCTTTTTTATGACCTTAAATCCGCAAAGGTTTTCGTAGCGAAAAGTCAGAATGTGCGTTAGTATTGGTGTAGCACAGTTTTGAGACACGCAAACATAGCATTAGTTATGGTGCGTATCGAGAAACGAGCATTGCCAATAATGACGTGCAGTTTGGCTTTACAGTAGAAATACTTTTGCGGATTTAAGGTATGATTAATCTTTTAAATTACATGCTATATTTTGCATAAAGACGCTTAGCATCTGCGTAAAACTGCCCTTTTAAATGTCTAAAAAAACTAAAAAAGTTATTGGTTTTGTCTGAGTAATTAACTTTGTCAGAAGTGAATTCTGTGTAGATGTTTTGAATGTCTGCCGTAGAATATTTGCGTTTAAATTCTTGAATAGCAGTTTTCTTAAAGTTATTTCTTAGAACTTCTAATTCTTGGTTAAATTGAGCCACTTTTTCTTTTGGTATATTTCTAACCAAATCTTTACCAATATTTTCAACAGTTAGCATGCCTCTTTTTGCATACATTAATTTGGTAATTGCTTTGTCAAAATCCGTTTTTTGAGCAAAAGCCGTAAAACTTAAAGTTACTAAAATGAGTAAAAATATTCTTTTCATAATTCTATATTGTTGTATTTGAGCGTGCAATATAATAAACTCTATTCAAATCTTAAAATAATTTACGGAATATTTAGATATTTGTGCGTTTGTAAGGAAATTTTCCATTGCGGATTCTTCATAACAAAATCAATAATCATTGGTATTGCCTTTTCTCGTTTGCTCCATTCGGGTTGTAGATATAAGATACATTTGTTGGATACTTTTTTGGCTTCCGCAATAGCGAAATTAAAATCATCCTTATTATAAATAATCATTTTTAATTCATTTGCTTGCTTGTAGATTTTTGAAAGTGGTAATTTGGTTTTTTTTGGAGAAAGACAAATCCAATCCCATTTTCCGGAAAGCGGATAAGCACCGGAAGTTTCGATATGTGTTTTTCTTTGGTGTTTTTTTAGTTCGGAAGTCAAAAAATCCAAATTCCACATTAAAGGTTCTCCTCCGGTAATAATTACTGTTTCTGCAGGATGTTTTACTGCGTCTTCAATGATTTTTTTTACAGGTGTAGCAGGGTGTAACATTTCGTTCCAACTTTCTTTAACATCACACCAATGACAACCAACATCACAACCACCAATACGGATAAAATACGAGGCTGTTCCGGTATGAAATCCTTCACCTTGAATGGTGTAAAATGCTTCCATTACAGGTAAAATAATTCCTTTTTTTAAATCTTCTTTATTTGTTTGTTGCACAGATTATTTATTTGGTGGCAAAATTACATTATTTTGTTTTGATTTGTTCGTTTATTGAAAAAATATGTAAATTGCATCTCTAAAAAAAATAAACAATGAGTGTTAAAGAAAAATTTATAAAAACCATAGAAGACGGCTACAAAACCAAAGGTGATTCTATTACATTGGGAGCTGGAATGTTAGGAGATGAAACGATTAAAGGTTTGCATGTAAAATTGCCCCTAAAAACAATAAATCGTCACGGATTAATTGCCGGAGCAACAGGTACAGGTAAAACAAAAACATTACAAGTATTTGCCGAAAATTTATCGGAAAAAGGAATTCCTGTAATGTTAATGGATGTAAAAGGAGATTTAAGCGGATTGGCAATGCCAAGTCCCGGACATCCAAAAATTGACGAGCGACACGAGAAAATAGGTTTACCGTTTACACCAAAAGGATTTCCTATTGAAATTTTAACAATTTCCGAGCAAGATGGAACACGGATGCGTGCAACGGTATCGGAATTTGGTCCGGTTTTATTATCTCGAATTTTAGATTTAACCGAAACACAAAGTGGTATTATATCAATTCTTTTTAAATATAGCGATGATCATAAACTACCATTACTTGATTTAAAGGATTTAAAAAAGTTATTGCAATTTGCAACGCAAGAAGGTCGTGATGAAATTGAAGCGGAATACGGAAGAATTTCAACTGCTTCAACAGGTTCTATTCTTAGAAAAATAGTGGAATTAGAACAACAAGGTGGCGATTTGTTTTTTGGTGAACGTTCTTTTGAAGTTCGCGATTTACAGCGTGTAGATGATGACGGAAGAGGGATTATCTCCGTTTTACGGTTAACAGATATTCAAGATAAGCCTAAGTTATTTTCAACTTTTATGTTGCAATTATTGGCGGAAATTTATGACACATTTCCGGAGCAAGGAGATAGCGGTAGACCTGAATTGGTTATTTTTATTGATGAAGCTCATTTAATCTTTAAGGAAGCTTCCAAAGCTTTGTTAAGTCAGATTGAAAGTATTGTTAAATTAATACGTTCAAAAGGCGTTGGAATTTATTTTGTAACGCAAAATCCTAAAGATATTCCGGAGGATGTTTTGGCTCAATTAGGATTAAAAATACAGCATGCTTTACGTGCATTTACTGCAAAAGACAGAAAAGCAATTAAGTTGGCAGCACAAAATTATCCGGATTCTGAGTTTTATGATACAGCAACTGTTTTAACGGAATTAGGTATTGGAGAAGCATTGGTTTCGGGCTTAAATGAAAAAGGAATTCCAACACCATTGGTAAAAACGATGTTGCGTGCACCAATGAGTAGAATGGATGTGTTAACATCACAAGAATTAAAACAAGTTATTTCTAAATCAAAAATTTATAAAAAATATAATGAAGAAATAGATCGAGAAAGTGCATATGAGATATTAGGAGAAAAGATCGAAAAAATTCATGAAGTAGAAGAAAAGGAAGCCAAACAAAAGCAAGCAAAAAAGAATAGAAGAACGACTTCAAGAAGAAGTAGCACACGTATGAATCCGATTGTTAAAGTAGTTACCAGTGCAACTTTTATCAGAGGTGTATTAGGGATTTTAAAAAGAGTTTTAAAATAAGGATTATTTATAGAATTCGCCATTTCTAGTGTTATAAATTCTTGGTATTTATTGTGGTTAAAAATCATTCCAAATATCCCAAGATTTATCGGCTTGTAATTGCAACATTTCCAAGCCGTTTTTTGTGGTTGCTCCTTGTTCTCGTCCTTTTTTTAAAAACAACGTTTCCGCAGGATTGTAAATTAAATCGTATAACAAATGTTTTTTGCCTATTGCATGAAACGGAATTTGCACGCATTCTTCAGTTTTAGGATGTGTTCCTAACGGAGTGCAATTAATAAGTAATTTGTGGTCTTTGATGATTTTTTCGGTTAAACCGGAATACGATAACTGATTGGAAACCGGATTTCTACTGACAACCATAAACGGAATTTCTAATTTTTTTAAAACGTGTTTTATTGCTTTTGAAGCACCTCCTGTTCCAAATATCAAAGCAGAATTATGGTGTTTTTTTAGTAGAGGAAGTAAAGATTTTTCAAAACCATAAACATCGGTATTATATCCTTTTAAATAATATTGATCCACTATTTTAATGGTGTTTACAGCTCCAATTTTTTCAGCTTCGTCATCTATTTCATCCAAATACTTAGAAATGGCTTCTTTATACGGAATAGTAACGTTTAATCCTTTTAAAGAATCGATGTAATTGCTTAAAATTTCCGGAAGATCTTCAATAGAATTCAAATCAAAATTCAGGTATTTATATGGTAAATTTTCCTTTGTAAATTTTTCGGTAAAGTATTTTTTTGAAAAAGAATACGAAATATTTTTTCCTAAAAGTCCGAATGTTTTTTTCATCAAAAATTGTTTTAAATCTTTTTATTTTTTTTGGCGTGTCTTTCTATCCAAACCAAGAGAAAAAATCCGGCTAATATCAGTAAAATTGAAATCCAAGTGTCTATACTGTTAAAATCCGGAATGTAGCGTTTAAAGTTAATTAAAATAGGATTTCCACGACTATCTAAAACGAATTGTCCGTTTTGTTGCATATAAATTTTCTTTTTCCAAGGCCAAACATTTCCTAAAGAACCTGCAATAAAACCTAAAATAATTGCTGTTACAATATTGTGCCATCGCTTTAAAACAAATTCTAATATATGAGAAGTAACCACCAAACCAAATGCCGAACCGGCAGAAAATGCTCCGATAATTTTGAGGTATCTAATGCGTTCAGGATCATGTATAAAACTAAAATCACCTTGTATGATATCAAATAAAGTTTTAGATAATGCATTAACAGAATCTACTAAAAGCAAGACATAGTTGCCAAGTAAAATTAAAATAAAAGAACCTGAAAGTCCAGGTAAGGTCATTCCGGAAACACCAATCATTCCACATAAAAAAACAAACCATAAATTGTCATTTTCTTTGGCAGGAGGCAAAAAACTAATGGCAACTCCTAGTGCAATACCTATTAAAACATACCAATTACATTTTGGATTATAATCTTTAAAATTATTTGCAATATAATAAATAGAACCTAAGATTAATCCGAAAAATAAACTCCAAACATACAGTTCGTAATGTTTTAAAAGATAATCCAGTAATAAAGAAACGGTAAAATAACTGAAAATACTTCCGCTGAAAACAATTACTAAAAAGTGTGCATTTGTATATTGAAAAAAACTTTTAAACCTACCACTTAATAGTAATTTAAGTGATTTGTAATTTATTTTGTTAAAGGAATAGATTAATTCTTCGTAAAAACCGGTTACAAAAGCAACGATACCACCTGAAACACCCGGAACTTTATTTGCGGCACCCATAGCCAATCCTTTTAAAAAAAGGAGCAGTCTATCTTTAAGATTTCGTTTTTTTTGTAGTTGCATTTATTTAATTTGATTGGTTATGGTAATACATTCCATTGCTTCTTTAACATCGTGAACGCGCAAAATTTTTGCTCCGTTTAAAAGAGCTATTGTATTGGTAACACTTGTTGCATTAAGCATATCTTCGGGTTTACCGTTTAATAATTTATACAACATCGATTTTCTGGATGTTCCAATAAGTAAAGGTAGATTAAGTTGGTTGAAAAAAGAAAGATTTTTTAAAATTTCGTAATTGTGTTCTAAGGTTTTTCCAAAGCCAAAACCAACATCTAAAATAATATCGTTTACTTTTAAATCACGTAAAGTATTTATTTTTTTTGAAAAATAATAAAAAACTTCTTCTACAATATTATTGTAAACCGGATTTTTTTGCATGTTTTGAGGTGTTCCTTTCATATGCATTAAAATATACGGAACTTGAAGATCAGCAATGGTTTTAAACATGTTTTTATCTAATTCGCCACCCGAAATATCATTTATCATGCAAGCACCATAATCAATACTTTTTTTAGCAACATTCGCTCTAAACGTATCTGTTGAAATTAAAATATTTTTAAAATTTTTAACCAACAAATCAATTACCGGAAGTAACCGTTTTAATTCTTCTTCCTCAGAAATATGTTTTGCATTTGGTCTGGATGAATACGCTCCGATATCGATAAATGTTGCTCCATGAAGTAACATTTTTTCTGTTTGTTTTAAAATTGCCTTATCGGAATGATATTTCCCTCCATCATAGAAAGAATCCGGAGTAACGTTTAAAATTCCCATTACTTTAGGGGTGTTTAAATCAATTAATTTTCCATTACAATTTATGGTCATTTTGCATCGTATTTCGTAGAGCAAACATACAAAAATCGGACTGAAATGTTCTTTAAAAAAATAAAATTAACAGTTAATCGAATCATTCAAAAAAAAGTATCTTTGCATCAAAATATAAATTCTCATTATCATGACTTTTAGTAACCTTTTAGTAGAAAAAAAAGATTCGATTGCTACGGTTTTTATCAATAGACCTAAAAAATTAAATGCTTTAAATAAAGTGACTTTAGCTGAATTACACCAAGTTTTTCAAATGCTGCAAAACGATAATTCTGTTAAAGTAATTATACTTGCCGGAAGCGGATCAAAAGCATTTGTTGCCGGAGCAGATATATCTGAATTTGCAGATTTTGACACCAATCAAGGTGCAGATTTGGCACGAAAAGGTCAAGAATTAGTCTTTAATTATATCGAAAATATTACAAAACCGGTTATTGCGGCGATTAATGGTTTTGCTTTAGGTGGCGGTTTGGAACTGGCAATGGCTTGCCATTTTAGAATTGCTTCTACAAATGCTAAAATGGGTTTACCTGAAGTTTCGCTTGGTGTGATTCCCGGTTATGGCGGTACACAACGACTTACCAATTTGATAGGTAAAGGTAAAGCGATGGAGTTGATTATGACAGCAAGCATGTTAGATGCAGATGAAGCAAAAGAATATAAATTGGTAAATCACGTGGTAGAGCAAGAGGAATTGTTAAATTTTACACATAAAATTGCTTCTAAAATAACACGTAATTCCGTATCAGCAATCAGTGCGGCTATTAAAGCAATAAATGCTGCTACAAATAAAGAAGCAAATGGTTTTGAAGTTGAAATAACTGAATTTGGTAATTGTTTTGGAACAGAAGATTTCACAGAAGGAACAACCGCATTTTTA
>JALSLI010000165.1 GCA_026988395.1 Flavobacteriaceae bacterium
TAGGTTGTGGGCGATGAGGGATTCGAACCCCCGACCCCCTCGGTGTAAACGAGGTGCTCTGAACCAACTGAGCTAATCGCCCTAATAATTGCGAGTGCAAATATAGAGTAGTTTTTTAATCTGACAAATGTTTTTTTCTTTTTTTTACGCAACATTTTGCAATCCTTTCATTTAAAAATAATTACAATAATATTTTTTTAAACAACTTCTGCAACCACAAATGTACTTCCTCCAACAAAAATTAAATCCGTTGTGTTTGCATTTTCTTTAGCTTTTAATAAAGCTTCATTTACGCTATCATAAATTGCACCTTTTAAATTGTTTTCAGATGCTTTTCCTTGTAATATCTTAGCATCTAATCCTCTTGGAATATTAGGTTTACAAAAATAATAATCAGCTTTTTTTGGAAGTAATGGTAAAATAGAATCTAAATCTTTATCATTTACAACACCAAATACAAAGTGTAAATTTGTGTATTTTTCTTCTTTTAATTGTTTTAACACATAATCTAACCCTGTTTCATTATGAGCTGTATCACAAATTATTTTTGGTTTATTTCCTAATATTTGCCATCTGCCTAATAAACCCGTATTTTCAACTACTTTTTGCAAGCCGTTTTTGATGCTTTCATGACTTATTTTAATCCCTTGATCTTTTAAAACGAGAATAGTTTGAGCTGCAGTTTTTAAGTTCTTTTTTTGGTAATTTCCTCTTAAGTCCGTTTTATATGCTTTTGTTAGAGCATCACTTGCAAAATATAATAATGCATTTTTTTTCTTAGCTATTTCAGTAAATACGGATACTATTTCAGGTTGCCTCTCTCCTATTATAACAGGAGTGTTTTTTTTTATAATTCCGGCTTTTTCTTTGGCGATTTCCGGTAGTGTAGTTCCTAAGAATTGCGTGTGATCTAAACCTATATTTGTTATAACGGAAACCAAGGGTTTAATAATATTTGTAGAATCCAGCCTTCCTCCTAAACCGGTTTCTATAATAGCAAAATCGACATTTTTCTTGGCAAAATGTTCAAAAGCCAAACCTACTGTCATTTCAAAAAAAGATAATTTTTGTTTTTCTAAAAATGCTTTATTCCGTTTAACGAAATTATTCACACAATTTTTACGAATTGGTTTACCGTTTATTTTAATTCTTTCGGTAAAATCTTTTAAATGTGGCGAAGTGTATAATCCAACTTTATAACCTTGTTCTTGTAATATAGAAGCAATCATATGAGCAGTAGAACCTTTTCCGTTGGTTCCGGCAATATGAATACTTTTAAACTTTTCTTGCGGTTGGCTTAACTCTTCCGCGAAAGCGATAATATTGGTTAAATCCTTTTTAAAAGCAGTTTTCCCTTGTCTTTGATACATTGGAAGCTTACTAAACATCCAATTTAATGTTTCGTTATAAGTCAATTTTTAATTTAATTTTGAACAAAAATACAATATACAAATATTTTAACCTTAAATTTGTTGCAGATAAATTTTATTTATGCGAATTGATAAATATCTTTGGTGCACCAGATACTTTAAAACCAGAAGTATGGCTACGGATGCCTGTAAAAAAGGACATATTAAAATAAACAATAAATCGGTTAAACCCTCAAAAGATATTTATACCGGTGAACGAATTACGGTTCGAAAAAATCAAATTAACTATGAATTGGAAGTAATCGACATTCCAAAAAATCGTGTTGGTGCCAAATTAGTAGATTTATACCGAAAGGACGTTACACCTAAAAATGCTTTCGCTAACCAAGAATTATTAAAATTTGCAAAAGACTATTACCGTAAAAAAGGCGAAGGAAGACCTACAAAAAAAGACCGTAGAGATATTGAGGACTTTAATTTAAATGCACAAGATGAAATCGAATAGTTGGAATGATAAATATATTGCAAATAATACAGGATGGGATATTGGCTATATCTCGACACCTATTAAAGAATATATCAATCAATTAAGAGACAAGAATCTTAAAATTTTAATTCCCGGATGTGGCAATAGTTATGAAGCGGAATATCTTCATAAAAAAGGATTTAAAAATGTCTATATTATAGATATTGCGGTAAAAGCATTGGAAAATTTTAAAAAAAGAGTTCCAGATTTTCCGGATAACCATTTAATACACGGCGATTTCTTTTTATTAAATAAAAAATTTGATTTAATTTTAGAGCAAACTTTTTATTGTGCTATCAATCCAAAACAGAGAGATACATATGTAAAAAAAATGTATGATTTATTAAACGTAAATGGTAAATTGGTTGGAATATTATTTCAATTTCCGTTAACAGAAAAAGGACCTCCTTTTGGAGGCTCAAAAGAAGAATATTTAAATCGTTTTTCTAAATATTTTAAAATTGAAATATTAGAAGATTGTTATAATTCTATTACAGCTAGAAAAGACAAAGAAGTTTTTATCAAATTTTTAAAAACAAAATAAATGGAAAAAACAATTATTTTAAATCACAAACAAATAGCTTACAAAACAAGGCGAATTGCATATCAAATATACGAGAATAATATTAATGAAACTAAAATTATCCTTGCCGGAATTGCAAATAACGGATTTCAATTTGCAAAACAATTAAAAACAGAATTAGAAAAAATAGCACCTTTACAAGTCGTTTTGTGTAGAGTAACTGTCGATAAAAAAAATCCGTTAAACCAAGTTTATATTTCATTAAATCAAAATGAATATATAAATGAAAGTATTGTATTGGTTGATGATGTATTAAATTCCGGTGCTACCTTAATCTATGCGATTAAACATTTTTTAGATGTGCCGCTTAAAAAGTTTAAAACTGCTGTTTTGGTAAACCGAAATCATAAAAAATATCCTGTAAAAGCGGATTTTAAAGGAATTTCATTATCCACTTCACTACAAGAAAATATTACCGTTATTTTTAAACCAGGCAATGACATTGCTTATTTAGAGTAAAATATTGCACTAATTTCATTAACAATCTCATTAATATTTTTATTATCAACTATAAGCGTTTTATCTGCTTTATCGTAATAATTATTTCTTTCAAAAAGATGCTTTGCAATAAACTCTTTTAAATCTTCTTTTTTAATATTGCTCAATAACGGACGATTATCATCTGCAAGTAACAGTCTTTCTGCTAATGTATTTATAGAAGCTTTTAAATAAATCGAATTTGCTTTCTGTTTAATTAGATGCATATTATTAGCATAACAAGGTGTTCCGCCTCCGGTAGCTAGAATAACATCATTCTTTTTCTCTAAAATTTCTTTCAAATATTTATTCTCTGCTATTCTAAAATAAATTTCACCTTTATTTTTAAATATTTCTTGAATAGTTTGCCCTTCTTTATTTTCAATATATTCATCTAAATCAATAGTAGTAACATCAAATTTTTCTGCTAAATATTTTGCTATGACCGATTTACCGGAAGCCATGTAACCCATTAAAACTAATTTCATCTTTTGTTTATTTACCAGCACAAAAATAATCTAAAAAAAACTAAAAAAATACTTGTGAGAAATAATATTGGTCGTATATTTGCAACCGCTAACGAGAAAAACCAAGACCAGGTAGCTCAGTTGGTAGAGCATCTCCCTTTTAAGGAGAGGGTCCTGGGTTCGAGCCCCAGCCCGGTCACTACAAAAGCTATCAAATAATTTTGATAGCTTTTTGTTTTTACGTTCTTAAGCACATATGGCGGAATTGGTAGACGCGCGAGCTTGAGGGGTTCGTGTCCTTACGGACGTGCAGGTTCGATTCCTGTTATGTGCACTTTTTATGTAAATTGGTTGTACTGTAAATAATTTTTTTATTTTATAAAAAACACTTTATCAACAAGTTAAAAAATCACATTAAAAAAAATAAAATAAATTTATTTTTTTACTTGCAAGAGTGATATTTTGTACTACATTTGCAACCGCTAAGAAAAACCAAGACCAGGTAGCTCAGTTGGTAGAGCATCTCCCTTTTAAGGAGAGGGTCCTGGGTTCGAGCCCCAGCCCGGTCACAAAAAAGCTGTCAATTAATTTGATGGCTTTTTTATTTTTTACAGACTCTACAAACTAATTTTTGTTTTTTACAAAAGTCTTTACAAAATTGAGGTAAAAATTTATTGTTTGTGCTTGTGCAAAAAATAAAGTAAATTTGCAATCTTATAGCTAAAATGACCAATGAAAGATAAAATACACATTATAAAACAACGATTTGATGAGGTTTCCGATTTAATTATTCAACCGGATATTGTAACCGACCAAAAAAGATATGTTAAAATAAATAAAGAGTACAAAGATTTAAAAACAATTGTTGATAAAGGTAATGAATATTTAGAAGCTTTAGATAATCTAAATGAAGCCAAAGAAATAATCAACGATGGATCGGATGCCGAAATGGTAGAAATGGCAAAAATGCAACTAGATGAAGCCAAAGAATTACTCCCAAAATTAGAAGACGAATTAAAAATTTTAATGGTTCCCAAAGATCCCGAAGATGCTAAAAATGTCATCGTAGAAATCCGTGCCGGAACCGGTGGTGATGAAGCTAGTATTTTTGCAGGAGATTTATACCGAATGTACACTAAATACGCTGCATCTAAAGGTTGGAAAACAGAAGTAGAAGATTTAAGCGAAGGTACTTCCGGTGGTTTTAAAGAAATTATTTTTAGTGTTACCGGAAATGATATTTATGGTAAATTAAAGTTTGAATCCGGCGTACACCGTGTACAACGTGTACCGCAAACGGAAACACAAGGACGTGTACATACTTCCGCTGCGACGGTTATGGTACTCCCGGAAGCAGAAGAATTTGATGTAGATGTAAAAATGAGTGATGTAAAAATTGACTATTTCTGTTCCAGCGGTCCAGGTGGTCAATCGGTTAATACCACTTACTCTGCTGTTCGATTAACACACTTACCAACCGGAATCGTTGCACAGTGCCAAGACCAAAAATCACAACATAAAAACAAAGACAAGGCTTTTAAAGTGTTACGCTCTAGAATCTACGAAATGGAACTCCAAAAGAAATTAGAAGCTGATGCTGCCAAACGTAATTCTTTAGTGTCTTCAGGTGATCGTTCCGCTAAAATTAGAACCTACAACTATGCTCAAGGCCGTGTAACCGATCATCGTATTGGTTTAACATTATACGATTTAAGCAATATTATAAACGGTGATTTAGATAAGATTATTGAAGCTTTAGAACTTGCCGAAAACACTGAAAAATTAAAGCAAATGAATAGTGATTTATAAAATATAACCATAAGAAACCAGCTAACAAACTAACCAAATGACAATAAAAGAAGTAACCAATCTATTAGAGGAAATAGCTCCTCTATCTAATGCAGAAGAATTTGATAATGTTGGCCTTTTAGTAGGCGATTATAATACTGAAGTATCCGGAATTCTAATTACTTTAGACACACTTGAACAAGTTGTTGATGAAGCCATTAACGAAGGATGTAATTTAATTTTAAGCTTCCATCCTATTATATTTGAAGGACTTAAAAAAATTAACGGTAAAAACTATGTTGAAAAAGCTATCTTAAAAGCAATAAAAAATGATATTGCAATCTATTCTATGCACACTGCTTTAGACAATTCTTTTAAAGGAGTTTCTGCTAAAATGTGTGATGTGTTGGATTTGCGAAAAAAAGGAATCCTTATTCCTAAAAAGAATGAAATCTTAAAACTAACAACTTACATACCTAAAGAAAATGCCGAAGATTTACTGCACGCTCTACATCAAGCAGGAGCAGGTGATTTAGGTAATTATTCTGAATCTAGTTTTAGTTATCCGGGAGTTTCTACTTTTAAAGCCGGTGAAAACGCCAATCCAACAGTAGGTAAAAAAAATGAATTAGAAATAAAATCGGAAACCTGTATTAATGTTACTTTTGAAAAATATAAAGAACAACAAATACTGGATGCCTTATTTAAAAATCATATTTATGATGAAGTTGCTTACGAAATTGTTTCGCTAAACAATAAAAACCAACAAGTTGGCATGGGTATGATTGGCGAATTGCCAATCGACCTTAAGGAAGAACAATTTTTAGAATATGTAGCCGATAAATTCAATGCAAAAGGTGTTCGCTATTCAAATCCTACAGGAAAATTGATAAGACATATCGCTGTTTTAGGTGGTTCAGGAGCTTTTGCAATTGATGATGCAAAAAAAGCAAATGTAGATGCTTATATCTCTGCCGATTTTAAATACCACGATTTTTTTAAAGCAGAAAATCAACTTCTTTTAATTGATATCGGACATTACGAAAGTGAACAATTCACAAAAAATCTTTTATTTGATTATCTTAACAAAAAATTTACTAATTTTGCACCTGCTTTAAAAGCAAAGATAATTATATCTAAAACCAATACAAATCCGATTAATTACTTAAAATAATATGGCAAAAAAGAAAGAAATCACTGTTGAAGATAAGTTAAGAGCTTTATACGACTTACAATTGATAGATTCTAGAATTGATGAAATCAAAAGTACAAGAGGTGAATTGCCTTTAGAAATTGAAGATTTAAAAGATGATATTGCAGGTTTAAACAAACGTTTGGAAAATTATGCAAATGATTTATCTGATTTAAACAATCAAATCAACGACAAAAAACTGGCAATTGAAGAATCTAAAGAGTTAATTAAAAAATACACGAAACAACAAGATAACGTTCGTAATAATCGTGAATTTGAATCTTTAGCAAAAGAAATAGAATACCAAGATTTAGAAATTCAATTAGCTGAAAAAAGAATCAAAGAATACAAAGTCAAAATTCTTCAAAAACAAGAAGTGATTGATGCTTCAAAAGCGAAGTTAGAAAAGCTTAAAGACCATTTAAAACACAAAGAAAGTGAACTTTCGGAAATCATGAAAGAAACCGAAAAAGAAGAAAAAGTACTTTCTAAAAAATCGGATGAATTTAGTGCTTTAATAGAAGATCGATTATTAGAAGCCTACAAACGAATTCGTAATAATGTTCGTAATGGATTAGCCGTTGTTCCTGTAGAAAGAGGTGCATCTAAAGGTTCTTATTTTACCATTCCACCACAAAGACAATTAGAAATTGCCATGCGTAAAAAAATCATTATTGATGAACATAGTGGAAGAATATTAGTTGATATTGAACTAGCTAATGAAGAAAAAGAAAAAATGTCTAAATTTATATCTTAGATTTTATAAAATAAAACACGAAAAAAGACTGTCTATTATGACAGTCTTTTTTTATGCGATAGAAGTAAATTATTAAACAAGATTTTGTAAATTTGAATCGATTTTAAGAAACGATTTAATGATTTATTCCACTAAAGAATTTGCACAATTAGCTTCCTTTTATTGCAAAGAAAACAACATTAAAAATATTATTATTTCTCCCGGATCCAGAAATGCACCGCTAACAATTAATTTTACTAACAATCCGTTTTTTAATTGTTACAGTATTGTAGATGAACGTTCTGCTGCTTTTTTCGCTTTAGGAATTGCACAACAAACGCAAGAACCTACCGTTTTAATTTGTACCTCAGGATCTGCCTTACTCAATTATTATCCTGCTATTGCAGAAGCATATTATAGCGATATTCCATTAATAATTTTGTCTGCCGATCGCCCAAAACACCTTTTGGAAATTGGTGACGGACAAACCATTAAACAAGAAAATGTTTTTGCTAATCATATTTTAAAATCCATCGCTTTAAGCAAAGAAATAGCATTAACTATAAACGCTTTTCAATTTAATACATGCATTATTAAAGCAATTAAAGAAAAAGGACCTGTTCATATCAATATTCCGTTTGATGAACCACTTTACAATACAACTAAAAAACCGATTTCTTTTAATAAGTTTAAAAAAGAAGAAAACCAAAGTTTATTAGACGAAACACCTTTAGAAGTTGACTATTTACAGCAATTTGCCAATAAATGGAACCAATCTACAAAAAAGATGGTACTAATAGGCGTGCATCATCCATCAGAATTACTACAAACTCAGATAAATCACTTATTAAAAGATCCTTCTGTAATTCTTTTAACAGAAACCACTTCAAACGTTTATCACCATAAAGCGATAAACGGAATTGACAAAATGCTCGTTTCATTAAACGAAGAAGAGTTAAAAAAATTTCAACCCGAAATTTTAGTAACATTAGGAGGAATGATAGTCTCAAAAAAAATAAAACAATTTTTACGAAATCACCAACCAAAAGAACATTGGCATATACATCCTAAATGGAAACAAGATACATTTCATTGCCTAACGGAACATTTTAAAATTTCAGGAACATTGTTTTTTAGTCAGTTTTTCTTTTTAACCAAACTCCACAAAAGCAATTACCAATCCTATTTTAACAATAAAAAGAAACAAATTACAGAAAAACATAAATTATATTTAGAAACTGCTCCATTTTCCGATTTAAAAGTATTTGATACCATTTTTAAGCAATTACCAAATAAAAACTTACAATTACAATTAGCAAATAGTGCTACAATACGTTATTCTCAATTATTTGATTTACCAAATACACTTCGTGTTTTTTGCAACAGAGGCACCAGTGGCATCGACGGTTCAACATCAACAGCAGTTGGAGCTTCAATACCACAAAAGGAACAAACTGTCTTTATAACAGGAGATATTAGCTTTTTTTATGATAACAATGCTCTATGGAATAAATATCTAAAATCTGATTTTAGAATTATTTTAATAAACAATACCGGTGGCGGAATTTTTAGGTTTATCGAAGGACCTAAATCTACAAATTCGCTTAAATATTTTGAAACACCACATCATCTAAATGCAAAAAATATTTGCAAAATGCACGATATTAATTATTTGGAAACTGATAACTTAACGGATTTAAAAAATAAACTATCTCATTTCTACAAATCCGATAAACGCCCAAAACTACTGGAAATAAAGACACCAAGAGAACTAAAT
>JALSLI010000166.1 GCA_026988395.1 Flavobacteriaceae bacterium
AATTAACGATAAACTTGTATCTCTATCTGTTGATGAAGTTGAAATTAAAACACAAGATATTGAAGGTTGGTTAGTAGCAAATCAAGACGGATTAACTGTTGCTTTAGATGTAACCATTAGTGATACCCTTAAAAAAGAAGGAATTGCAAGAGAGTTGATAAACAGAATTCAAAATTTACGTAAGGAATCCGATTTTGAAGTGACTGACAAGATAGATTTAGAGTTAGAAAACAATAAACAGTTGGAAGATGCAGTTAGAGAAAATGAAAACTATATAAAAAACGAAACATTAATAAATAATTTGAATTTTAGTCCAAACATTCAAAATGGAACAGAAATTGCATTTGATGATATACAAACTAAAATCAAAATTAAAAAAGCCGATTAGTTATGTTAGATAAAGTAGAAAAGTACTCAAAAGAAGAATTACAAGAATTTAAAGAATTAATTCTAGAAAAAATAAAAAGAGCCGAAAAAGATTATGAAATTTTAACCAGCTCATACCGAAATGATAGTAGTAACGGTATCGATGATACAGCACCAACTTTTAAACCAAATGAATCAGGTGCGGCAACAATGTCTAAAGAGGCAAATGTAAAAATGGCTTTAAGACAACAAAAATTTATTCGTGATTTAAAAAATGCTTTAATCCGTATCGAAAATGGAACATACGGAATTTGCCGTGTTACCGGAAAAAAAATCCAAAAGGAACGTTTACGTTTAGTACCACATGCTACTTTAAGTATCGAAGCCAAGAAACAACAAGGCTAAATAAGGTCTTGCTAATATTTTATAAACTGTCATTTTCAAAAAAAAATATTTTTTTTTGAAAGTGACTTTTTTGTTTAGATGTGAAAAAAATACTATTTATATTACTTGTATCAGGAAGTGTTTTAGGAGTATTTCCTCAAAAATCCATTTCTCAAACAATTGATTTTAAGGTTGATTTTATTCGTGTAAACCTCGGTAAAATAGATCATTTAGAGCTTGTTCAATCATCCGATAATAAAGTAAGTATTGCTACAAATGAGTTACAACAAGAAGCATCATTTCTTAAAATAGAACAAGAAAAAAACGGATTGTTTATCAATGCCGTTCAAACTCAAGTTTTACAAGAAGAACTACCTGCTTGTGTGGAGCAACCCTTATTTACGTCATATAAGATAAGTATTCCTAAAGATGTAAAAGTTTTTATAACCATAAAATCCGGTAATTTTTTTACTTCAAACTTTAACGGATTTTTAGATTTACAAGTACAAGAAGGAGAGATAAATTTAAAAAATATTTTAGGCAACATTAAAATTAATAATATTGATGGAGTCGTTTTTTGTACAACAACAATCCAACATATTAAGGCAATAAGTCACTTAGGTAAAGTTCATTTGCAAAAGAGAAAACCAGTAACAAATAAAAAATCGATTAAAGAATTGTTAAAAATAGAATCTATACGAGGAAATATTTTTGTAAACACTAATAAAACGCCATAATATTTATACATTTGTCCAGATTAAAAATTACTCCGTGAAGAAAGCATTATTTATTATTTTATTGGTTTTAATAATCGATCAGATTTCCAAAATATACATTAAAACTCATTTTAGATTAAACGAACATGTTTTAATTTTAGGTCAAGATTGGGCAAGAATTCATTTTACTGAAAATAAAGGTGCGGCTTGGGGAGTTCAGCTTAATAAATTTTTAACTTTTTTATCGGAAGAACAAGCAAAAATCATACTTACTGTTTTTAGATTATTTGCAATAACAGGTATAGGTTATTGGTTGTATACTTCTGTTAAAAATAATGCAAAACCAATTTTTATTGTTGCTGTTTCTTTAATTTTTGCTGGAGCTTTGGGCAATATTATCGATTCGCTTCTATACGGAATTATTTTTGATCAAAGTTCTTATAATTACGTTGCAACACTATTCCCTGAAAAGGGAGGGTATAGTTCTCTTTTTCATGGTAAAGTGGTTGATATGCTTTATTTCCCTATGTGGGAAGGCGATTTGCCCTCTTGGTTAGGAGGAGGTCGTTTTACTTTTTTTAATGCAATTTTTAATGTAGCAGATGCAGCAATTAGTATTGGTGTTGCTTTGTTGCTTTTGTTTAATAAACAAATTTTTTCTAAGGAATAGTTTTTCGTTGCTCTTGTAGTTTGGTGTTGCAAGGTAAATCTTTAATAAAATAGTTATAGGTAAGTGTTAATAGTAAAATAAATACAGCACCTGTAACACCAACGATTATACTTACGTAAGATTCTAATGATAATGCAATTCGGATAAAAATTGTTGCAAGAACAAAAGCAGAATAACGGAATAATTTATAGTAATTATGTGTGTATCTTAGAGCAATAAGTACAATTAATATATCGCTAAATATTAAAACATTATAAAAAGAATGAAAAGAATGTAGGTAAATCCCGGTTTCTACAAGAAAGGATGCGTCTTTAAATCCTACATAAAGAAAAGCCAATAATAAAAATAAAGACAACATTTTTTTTACTCTGATAAACTCAACTTGACCATCTTCAATATCTGTTAGTGGCAAGTGTTTTCTAATTTTTTCTACAAAGCCTAATATGATAAAAATAACCAAAGCGCCAAAAGCGTACGCGAACATATGATATACATAACTATTCATTTCTTCCCATTTAAAATGTTCTATATGTCCAAATTCTTTAAATCCGGAGCGAATAAATATCAATGAAAGTAATTCAAATTGTTTTCCAACCGATTTAGAAACCGATTTGTGAAGCATAAAAATTAAACTCAATAATTCTGCTAATAGTAATAAAGTAAAGGATATTTGAATGGCAAAAAAAGGATCTGAAAAGTGTTCTTCCAAGGCTCCTAAATGAATAATATTGGAGCGATCTATATAACTAAGAATACTTGTGGTTATAAAAACGACAACTAAGGTGAAACTAACCAATTTATTGGTTGTTTGTTTTTCCCAATTGCGTTTTAAATAATCAAAAATATGTTCTGAGATGTCTAATATTTTATATTTAATCTTTTTCACAAAGATAAAAGTACACTTTTAATCTGAATTATATGCTACTATTGTTACAAACCACGTTCTTTTTGAATAATTTCGTATGCTTTTTGTACTTGCTTAAATTTTTCTTCGGCTCCTTTTTGGTGTTCAGCTCCCAGATGTCTTACTTTATCCGGATGGTATTTTTTTACCATTTTACGGTAAGCGATTTTAATTTCGGTAATGCTTGCTGTTTTTTCAATTTCTAAAACTTTATAAGCATCCATTACAGGATCAATAAACATGGCTTTTATCGATTCAAAATCTGCCATACTAATATATAGATAACCGGCAATTTTTCTAATTTCTTCAATTTCTTTGTAGTGTACTTCGCCATCCGCTTTAGCGATACCAAAGAGAAAATGAATTAACTGTAATCTGGATGCGTGATCCATATTTTCGCGAATTTGCTTGCAAACCGTAGTAGTTGGCACTTTCTTTTTAATAATGCTGTTAAACATTTTAAAAGCACGTTCGGCTTTGGTTTTTCCGTACAACTTTGTAAAATACTGTCTTACAAAATCCAATTCTCGTTTGTCTATTTTGCCATCAGCTTTAATTACAATTGCAGATAAGATTAAAAAACTCAGTTCAAAATCGCCTGGTTTTGTATTTTGTCTCTTTGTTTGATTGGTTCTGCGAGTTCGTTTTTGTTGCGTTTCTTCCTTATTGGCTTTATCAACGGCACTTCCTAAAATTAATCCGAAAATTGCTCCGATTGGTCCTGCTAATGCCCATCCTAAACCGGCACCAATCCATTTTACATAATCACTCATTTAGCTTATTTTTATAAATAGGTAAACATTTACTTAAAAATGTTACGTTTTTTAATATAATTTTAAAATTCAAAGATACATTTTCTATGTATATTTGCATAAAATAAAAATAATTTTAAAAAAATAGATTGATATGTATCCACCTGAAATAGTAAAACCAATGAAAGCCGAATTAGAAAATGCAGGCTTTACCTCATTAACAACAGAAAGAGAAGTAGAAGAAGCTCTTGCTAAAAAAGGAACAACTTTGGTTGTTGTAAATTCCGTTTGCGGATGTGCAGCCGGAACAGCAAGACCTGGCGTTATCGCTTCTTTACAGTTTGATAAAACACCTGATAATTTAGTAACGGTATTTGCCGGAGTAGATAAAGATGCTACGAACAAAGCAAGAGAATTTATGATTCCTTTCCCGCCATCTTCACCAAGCGTTGCTTTGTTTAAAGACGGACAATTAGTACATATGTTAGAAAGACACCATATTGAAGGTAGAAGTGCACAAGACATTGCCGGAAATTTGGCCGCTGCCTATGATGAGTACTGTGAAAAATAATTAATTTTTAAACAAAAGCTGCGATTTTTTCGAGGCTTTTTTTATATGACACAAGAACAAATAATTACAAAAACGATTCAATTTGTAAAAAAAGAATTACAAGATGCGGAATCCGGTCACGATTGGTTTCATATTAATCGTGTGTATAAAAATGCTTTAACGATTGCTAAAGAAGAAAACATAGATACTTTTGTAGTGCAATTAGCAGCATTATTACATGATATTGCCGATTCAAAATTTAATAATGGCGATGAAAATATTGGTCCACAAAAAGCAAAATTGTTTTTAGAATCGTTAGATGTTGACGCAATGACAATAAATCATATTGTGCAAATAATTGCCAATATGTCTTTTAGTAAATCTCTGGATAACAAAGAATTATTTAACTCTAAAGAACTTCAAGTTGTACAAGATGCCGACCGTTTGGATGCAATCGGAGCAATTGGTATTGCACGTGCTTTTAATTATGGAGGTTATAAAAACAGACTAATGTATGATCCTAAAATTAAACCTAATTTAAACCAATCAAAAGAAGCGTATAAAAAATCAAAAGCACCTACAATTAATCATTTTTATGAAAAATTGTTGTTGCTTAAAGACAGAATGAATACCAAAACCGGTAAAAAATTAGCAAATGAAAGACACCAATTTATGGAAGCTTTTTTAACGCAATTTTATAAAGAATGGAATGCAGAATAGTTTTTAGATAATTACGTCATAGACAATTCCTTTTAATTGTTTCTGTAAAGCAATTGCGTTTTTTGATGTAGATAAAATATTTTTTTTAGAAAAAGTATATTCAAATTCCGGATTAAACAAGGTTAAATTTGCTTTTTCACCAATTTTTATTTTAGAAATCGGTAAACCGAAAATTTTACGTGGATTACTCGTTATTTTTTCGATAAAACTATCCAAATCCAAAACCGAATTTACCAATCCGAAAAAACTTTCCAATCCAATAGTACCATACGATGCCAACTCAAAAGGAACTTTCTTGTTTTCAATATCTACCGGTTGATGATCAGAAGTGATGCAATCAATTATGCCGTCTTTTACAGCTTTAATTAAAGCCAATCTGTCTTTTTCTTCCCTTAACGGAGGAAGTACTTTTGCATTTGTATTAAAATTTAAAATTTCGGAATCGTTAAAAAACAAATGATGTGCTGAAACACTACACGTAATATTTAGTCCTTTTTTCTTAGCATTTGCAATTAGATTGACAGACTCTTTTGTAGAAATACAAGGTATGTGTAGTTTTCCGCCTGTATATTCTAACAAGTGTAAATCTCTTGAAATTTGAAGCGATTCCGCTACATTGGGATTTCCTTTTAATCCGATCTTTGTGCTGTTTACACCCTCGTTAACAAAGCCGTTTGTTAGTTGATTTTGTTGTGGGAAACTAAGCAGTAAAGCATCAAAATTTTGTGCATATTGCAGTGCTATTTTCATCACATTGGCATTGTTTATCGCTTTGTTGTAATCACCAAAAGCAATTGCTCCGGAGTTTTGCATGTCAAAAAGTTCTGCTAATTCGTTGCCTTGTGTTTTTTTTGTTAATGCTCCGATAGGATATAAAGCAACTTGTTGATTTTTTGCTTGCTGCAGTAAAAATTCGATTCCTGCTTTATTATCTATTACAGGATTTGTATTTGGATTAACGGCTATTGCGGTAAAACCGGATTTTTTTGCAACTTGCAAGCCGTTTTTAATGGTTTCACGTTCTTCAAATCCGGGTTCGCCAAAGCTGACCGAAGTATCAAACCAACCGTTGGAAACATACAGATTGTTAAATTGAATAATCTTATCGGCTTTATCATTAATAGTATCTGCAATTTTTTTGATAATGCCGTTTTCAATTAAAACATCCATTTTTTGCCTGTGGAAATCACTGTTTTTATCAATTATGGTTGCTGATTTAATTAGAGTTTTCATAAAGTTAATTTTTCCAAAATTTAATTAAAAGCATTTCAATAATTAAAAAAACAAGTGCAAAGAGTAACATCATTTTCCAGTAATTTTTACTTTTAGAATCTTCTTTAAGTTGTTTAAAAACGGTAGAAATTGTGTCTGAAATCTGCACGTTTGGATGTTTTTTTAAATACGATAAATCGGTATAATTTAATTTGTTTTCATCTCTTGAATAGTTAAAAGCCACGTTTTTTAAAGGTGTATTATTATATACAATTTCATAAAATCCGGCTTTTAAAGGGTAGGATTCCAATTCTAATCGTATTTTGTCATTAAAGACCTGTTGTAACGGAATAAAACTGTTTTCAGGATTTCCTTTTTCTTGAATTTTAAGCACAGCATCCTTTTTAATCTTAGTTTTAATGTCGATAATATTTCTGTCGCCAATGCGATAATATAATTTGCTTAAACGATAACTTTGATCGGCAATATTGTAGAATACAGGTACGATTAAAGGCGAATTTTTAAAATTGGAAACTTTGTTGTTTATAGGTGCTGCGAGCCAAAAAATGGCTCCTTTTTTGTGTTTTATCTTACTTATAAAATTAGTTTGATTTTCAAATTTTAAAATTCCTGAAGCATTTTTAAAATTACTATTATAATAAAGCTGCACATTGGGATATTGAAAATTTTCGATGTGTTTTTCAAAAACGTCTTTTAAAATAGGATGCGAAAAATTAATTTTTGTTATTTGTAAAGTCTTTTCATTTTTATTTAAAAGCTGTCCTATTTTTAAGGTATTAAAATACTGATTGTAATTTTTAATATCGGTTTTACCGGAAGGAATTACGATTAAATAACCACCGTTAGCTACAAATTCGGCTAATATTTTCTGTAACGAAGTATCTATTTTATCCAGTTCATTTAAGATAATGGTATTTTGTTTTGCAATTTGATTATAATCGACTTGATTTTGGTTTACCAAAGTGAATAAAAATTGATCTTTGGTGTAAATTTTAGAGAGGTAATCTGCTTTTTTACCAATAACCAAAACGTTTATTTTTTTTGGTTTGTTTATTGAAAAAAACAATTGGTTATCAAATAACAATTGATTGTCATTTGTTATAATTTTACCATTTAAGTTTTGGGTTTTTGGTATGTTAAAATAGATGTTTTGTTTTGTTTTTTCTTTAAAGACAGTACTTGATTTACCAAGCAATTTATTGTTGTCATAAAGAGCAAAAGCAACCGAATTATCATTTTTTTCGGAACTGCTCGTATATGTTTTTAGACTAATTTTATCGGCAGTTTCTTTATTTAACGACACACTGTCTATTGCGTAATTTATGATTTTATTCGGTTTTAATTGAACAAAAGAATACATTTTATTACTATCTAATTTATGGATAGTTGCATTTTGAAAATCAGATATTAAAATGAAATTTTTTTTGGTGTTTTTATCTTTCTCAAAAAGAAAATTCGCTTTTTGAAAAACAGTATTTATGGATTTTGAAATCGGATTGTAAGAAATGGATAAAATGGTGTTTTTAAGTTCTTTTTTATTGAGATTTTTATAATAATCCGAATTGGTTAATAAAGAAATAGTTGTTTCTTGTTTATTTAATTCCGTAATGAGTTGTTGTTTTGCTTGTTCTAGAAGTGTGGTGGAACCGTTTTTTGCTTGCATACTCAGCGAATTATCCAAATAAACGATGGTTTGTATTTTTTGTCCTTTTTTATTTTTAGAAAGATAAGGCTGAGCAAATGCTAAAACTAAAAATGCCAGAAACAGCATTCTGGATAACAGGATTAAAAATTTCTTTAATTTAGAACTTTTACGTGTTTGTAATTCTATTTTTTTTAAGAATTTCACATTAGTAAAAGCAACTTTTTCAAAACGGCGTAATTGAAATAAGTGTATTAATATCGGAATGAGTAAAAGGAAAAGTGCGTATAATAATTCCGGATATTTAAACTGCATAGCTTTTAAAGATTTGTCAAAAGTAACAATTTATATAAAGATACAAAATAAAAGAAATGTATTTTTGTGCAATATTTTAAACTTATCGGACGTTTTTAGGATTAAATAGAGAAAATATAATATATTTGAACCTTAAAACAGAATATTATCACTTAATACATTATACATTATGTTTAAAAAAATAGCAATTGCATTCGTTTTTATTTTTGTTGCAGCAAGTTTAGGATCTTGTAGATCTAAAAAAAGTAGCTGTAATTACAGTAAAGTAAATACTCAAGAAAAAGCACAAGAAACACAAACTGATGTTGTTTATGCTTGTGTAGATTAATTTTCTATTACAAAATAGATTATTCTTAAAATTTTAAAAAAAACCAATCTTTGTTTTAAGATTGGTTTTGTTTTTTTCGGTATTTTAAAAACCTCCATATTAGAGGAATAGCAATAAGTAAAAAGTAGAATAATAAGGTGATTGTATTTCCTTTTTGCACCACTGAAGGTACAAACTTAAAGGTTATTGTGTGTTTCCCTTTTGGAGTTTCCACACCTCTTAACACATAATCTACTTGGTAAATTGGTGTTTCTTTTCCATCGATAAA
>JALSLI010000167.1 GCA_026988395.1 Flavobacteriaceae bacterium
TTCAACGACCAACTTATCATCAACAATATTTAACATAGTAATTAAACGTTCGGAATTGACATTTCCTTCGGCTACACCGGTATAAAAACTATCCCTTTTTAGATAATCTAATCTATCGATATCTAACTGACTTGATATTAATTGATTTAAAAATTTTTTAGGATGTTCTCCTTTAAAAATAGATATTGCCAAATGTAATTTTCCGTTAAATTCTCGGTTTAAAACCTCCATAAATTGTAAAGAAATTTCTTCATGCGAAATATCATTCACAATACTATGCTCTAAAGAATGCGAAAAAGCACCATGACCAATATCGTGTAATAAAATAGCTATTTGCAAGGCTTCAGCTTCTTCTTTAGTGATATTAACTCCTTTAAACTGTAGAACCTGGATTGCTTTTTGCATTAAAAACAAACAACCAATAGCGTGATGAAATCTGGTATGATTGGCTCCCGGATACACCAAATAAGACAATCCCATTTGTGTAATCCTTCGCAAACGCTGAAAATAACGATGTGCAATAATATCGTAAATTAATTCACTTGGAATTGTAATAAAACCGTAAATTGGGTCGTTTATAATTTTAAGTTTATTCATCTTACAAATGTAATCAAATGAATTTATTACAAAACTTTAAAAACTAATTTTTATGGCAAATATACTTTGGGTTGACGACGAAATTGATTTATTAAAACCGCATATCTTATTTTTAGAAAAAAAAGGATACACCGTTTACACCACAACAAATGGTGCCGATGCAGTAGATGAAATTGCAAACGAACGACAAATAGATATTGTTTTTCTAGATGAAAATATGCCCGGACTCACCGGAATTGAAACCCTGCAACAAATTAAAAGTATTAGACCAAATTTACCTATTGTAATGATTACAAAAAGTGAGGAAGAATACATTATGGAAGATGCTATTGGTGCAAATATTGCCGATTACCTTATTAAACCGGTAAATCCAAATCAAATATTATTGAGTTTAAAGAAAAATTTAGACCATTCTAAATTGGTATCTCAAAAAACGACTTCTAACTATCAACAAGAATTTAGAAAAATTGCAATGGATTTAGCGATGGTAAATTCATATGAAGATTGGGTAGAACTATACAAAAAATTGGTTTTTTGGGAAATTCAATTAGAATCCATTGCCGACACAGGTATGATGGAAATTTTAGAAGCTCAAAAAAGTGAAGCCAACACACTGTTTTATAAATTTATTAAAAAAAACTATGAAAATTGGTTTGAAAACGGAAATGACAATTCACCGGTTTTATCACACCAATTATTCAGAAAAAGTATAGCTCCGGTAATCGAAAAAGAACAAACATTAGTTGTGGTAATCGATAATTTACGATACGACCAATTACGTGTTATTGAACCAATTATTAATCAATATTATAAAAAAACGGAAGAATTGAGTTATTTTAGTATTCTTCCTACAGCAACACAATATGCCCGAAATGCTATTTTCTCAGGTCTAACTCCTTTAGAGATGGAAAAAAAATTTCCACAATATTGGAAAAATGATGAAGATGAAGGTGGAAAAAATCTCTATGAAAAAGAATTTTTAGAGGCACAATTAAAACGTTTAAGGTTAAACCTGAAATGGGATTATTTTAAAATCACAACTTTAGACAAAGGAAAAGATTTAGCTAAAAATTTTAACAAAATTAAAGAAAACGACCTGACCGTTGTTGTCTATAATTTTGTAGATATGCTTTCGCATTCAAGAACAGAAATGGAAATGATTAAAGAACTGGCTTCCAACGATAAAGCTTATCGTTCACTAACGTTAAGTTGGTTTAAAAATTCGCCTTTATTGGAAATGATCCAAAAAGCACAACAACTTGGTTTAAAATTAATTATCACAACCGATCATGGCACAATTAACGTAAAAAGAGCTACAAAAGTAATTGGAAATAAAGATATTACAACAAATCTAAGATACAAAACAGGAAGAAGTTTGAGTTACAACGAAAAAGATGTCTACGCAGTTGAAGACCCAAAATCTGTTGGTCTACCTTCAGGATATATGACTAGTAAGTATATTTTTGCTAAAGAAGATTTTTTCTTTGCTTATCCTAATAATTATAACCACTATGTAAAATATTATAAAAACACGTACCAACACGGAGGACTTTCATTAGAAGAAATGATCATTCCGTGTGTTGTATATGAAAAGAAATAAATTTTTAATTCTTTCTTAATTTCTCAGCTCTTTTTTTCACTCTATCAATTAACAAACTGTCTTTTTCGAGTTGCAACAAAGCAAAAGAAATTAATTGTGTTATTGAGGTATATTTACCTGTCGCCATTTCTCTATTTATAATATCTTGATAATATGGTGCTAATGAAATGGATGTCTTTTTTGTCTTCTCTTTTATATATTTTACTTTTCCCAATGTTACTATTTTTTTTCAATAATACAACTTTTTTTTTAAACAGCAATAACATTGGTTTTCTATACAAATTAAATTTAAGATTACTAAGTTTTAAATGTTTAAAACTTTGTTTATTTTTTTAAATTTTTATAGCTCCAAAACCCATTTTTACTTGTAAATTTGTCTTTTAAATCTAGTAAGATGAGTAGCGAAAAAAATCAAGAAATTGTTAAAAATGTATTTACCAGTTACTTGGAAACCAACAAGCAACGGAAAACTCCGGAACGATACGCAATATTAGAAGAAATTTACAACCACGATGATCATTTTGATATTGAATCGCTTTACGAAGATATGTCTAAAAAAAACTACCGTGTTAGTAGAGCTACTCTTTATAATACCATTGAGCTTTTATTAGCTTGCGGATTGGTTAGAAAACATCAATTTGGACAAAATCAATCGCATTACGAAAAATCATACTTTAACAAACAACATGATCACATACTACTTACCGATACCGGAGAAGTATTTGAATTTTGCGACCCAAGAATTGAACAAATTAAAAAAACAATCGAAGAGGTTTTTGATATAACGATCAACAGCCACTCTCTTTATTTTTACGGTACAAAAAACAACAAAAACACAACTGATAAATAAATAATAAAATGGTTAATCTATTACTTGGCTTACAATGGGGCGACGAAGGAAAAGGTAAAATTGTAGACGTACTTACAAAAAATTACGACATTATCGCTCGTTTTCAAGGAGGCCCAAATGCCGGTCACACCTTAATTTTTGATGGCAATAAACATGTATTACATACAATCCCTTCCGGAATTTTTCATAAAAAAGCCATTAATATTGTTGGTAACGGTGTGGTTATCGATCCGGTAATTTTTAAAAAAGAAATTGATAACCTTTCCGGTTATAATATCGATTTTAATAAAAAATTATTAATCTCACGTAAAGCACACGTTATTTTACCTACACATCGTTTGTTAGATGCAGCTTCCGAAACAGCAAAAGGAAAAGCAAAAATTGGCTCTACTCTTAAAGGAATCGGTCCAACATATATGGATAAAACCGGAAGAAACGGATTTAGAATTGGTGATTTTGAATTGGATAATTGGAAAGAAAAATACCAACAATTAACACAAAAACACCTTAATATGTTACGTTGTTACAATGCCGATATTCAATTTGACTTAGATGAACTGGAAAAAGAGTTTTTTGAAGGTGTAAAAACCTTAAAAAAACTACAATTTATTGATAGTGAATTTTACATACAACAAGCTCTAAAAGAAGAACAAACCATCTTGGCGGAAGGAGCACAAGGATCTCTTTTAGATATCGATTTTGGTACATACCCTTTTGTAACCTCATCAAATACCACCGCAGCAGGTGCCTGCACCGGTCTTGGTGTTGCTCCAAACAAAATAGGCAAAGGTTTCGGTATCTTTAAAGCTTATGTTACTCGTGTTGGCTCAGGACCTTTTCCAACCGAATTATTTGATGATAATGGTAAAAGAATGGCAAAAGTCGGTCACGAATTTGGTGCTACAACCGGAAGACCCAGACGCTGTGGTTGGCTGGATTTGGTTGCCCTAAAATATGCCGTAGAAATTAACGGTATAACTGAATTAGCAATGATGAAAGCAGATGTATTATCCGGTTTTAAAACCTTAAAAGTTGCTGTAAAATACAACTATAAAGGACAAGAAATTTCGCATTTCCCTTATAATATTGAACCTGAAAATGTTACTCCTATCTACAAAGAAGTTAAAGGCTGGCAAGAAGATATAACCAATATAAATGAATATGACCAACTACCGGAAACGCTAAAAGATTATATTAAAATGATTGAAGACTATGTAAAAGTTCCTGTTAAAATTGTCTCTGTTGGACCGGATAGAAAACAAACTATTTTTAGATAAATACAAATTATGATAAATCACATTGCCGAAAATCTAAAAAAAATAAAACAAGAATTACCGGATAATGTTACGCTTGTTGCCGTTTCAAAAACAAAACCTGAAAAAGATATTTTAACAGCATACCAAGCCGGACAACGTATATTTGGTGAAAACAAAGTACAAGAAATGGTTGCCAAAGAACAAAATCTACCAAAAGATATTCAATGGCATATGATTGGACATTTACAACGAAACAAAATTAAATATATAGCTCAGTTTGTTTCGTTAATTCACGGTGTTGACAGTTTTAAAAAATTAGTTGAAATAAACAAACAAGCAAAAAAACACCAACGTGTAATTAATTGCTTGCTCCAAGTAAAAATTGCTAAGGAAGACACCAAATTCGGGTTAAGCTTTAAAGAAACCGAAGCTATTTTACAAAGTGAAAATTTAAAAGATTTAGACAATATAAAAATTTCCGGATTAATGGGAATGGCGAGTTTTACAAATGATAACGAACAAATAAAAAATGAATTTAATTCATTATATAAATTATTTACCTCTTTAAAAGACAAATACAACACCAAAAATATTGATTTAAAAATTCTTTCTATGGGAATGAGTGGTGATTATCCAATAGCAATAAAAAGTGGTAGCAATATGGTACGAATCGGCTCGGCTATTTTTGGAAAAAGGGATTATTCTCATAACAACCTCCTATAAAAAATAAAATTCTTTTTCATTCCTTACCATTCAAACACCATTTTTAATTTATCCTTTTTATTTCAACAAATACACCCAACCTTTGTAAGTTATTTCATCTTCATTATGTAAATATAAAGTATAAAAATAAGTTGCTGTTGGTAATTTTTTTCCTTTATATGTACCTTTCCAATCCGGATTTTTACGATTCCCTTTAAAAATCAAATTACCGTAACGATTATAGATAAACAATTCAAAATCCTTAAAATTTTCGCGTAAACCATTAATATAAAAAGTATTATTCGTATCTAAACTTGGTGTAAAAAGTTGCGGAATAACAGGTAAACAATTTTTAGTAAATTGAAAATCAATATTTGCTTCATTATTGTTTTCATCAATTTCAGTAATGATAGAATTTCCTGCACCATCATCATCAACGACCAATTTTACATCAAAACTTTCATTTATATCCGTTAAAACGGAAATAATTTGGTTAAAGACTTCGCTCTCTCCTACTTCCAACTCTAAATTTGTATAAAAAACATCTGATAAAACATTGTTAATGTATAAAGAAATAGGTGTGTTTTGTGGTAAAACACCTGTTCCGTTTTGATTAATTACGGTAAACCTTAATTGTAGTTCGTGTTGAAAACAAGCTCCTTCTTCTATTTGATTAATCGCAACGACAGCATCAGGTAATTGACTGTTTAGTTTGGTTACAATAGCGTTTACCATAACAAAATCTTGTCCGGAAGTCAGCTTAATTTCAGCTTGTGTATCGCCTATTTGGATAAAATCTTCCATATTATAAAAATCTAAATCCATATTATACAAGTCGGTTGCTCCAGTAAAACTATTCGTACCGTTAAAAACGTTGGTTTCCGGATTTAACGGCGGATTACTAACGATATTTCCATTTATTTGCAAAGTTTCGTTTACAGCAAGAGCTGCATCACCTTCCCACGCTAAAAATCCTATTTTTGCACCTTGATTATCAATTACATTTAAATCATTAATTGTAATGATTAACTCAGGATTTTGTCCATAAACACTTTCCAATCCGTCATAAATATTTAATTGATTTACAGGCAAATCATCTCCTTTATAAACAATTACAATTGCCCATCCTCCAAAATTAATTCCGCTACTGCAATAAGACGAAATAACGTCTATCAAATCCAAATTACTTAACAGATAACTGCCGTTTCCGTTGTTTTGCACCAAGTTAGTTACATCGGCAAAACAGCTAAAAAAAGGAATGTTAAAGAAGTTATTTACAAAATTTCTTTCGGCAACAATATCTGTATTGTTTAAGGCAACTGTTATATCTCCGGTTCCGGATCCTGCCCAATACAAATATGCTTTTTCAATTTGAACCGTTTCCGGAAGGTCTAAAACAGCAGAAGAAGATGTATTTATAAAACACGATACTGCCGATTCATTTTCAAACGGATTTAAGGTATTTCCAATCATGGTAAAGTCATATCTACCATTAAATTGGCGTAATAAAGTGATATTTTGGGCAGAAATTGAGCAAGAACATAAAACCACCAGCAGTTGTATTATGTTCTTTTTAATGTGCATTTGTGTTTTTTTAATATGTTAAACTAAAATGCCCTTTTCTGATAATTTGTTGCCCTTTATTGTCTAAAAAGGTAGCTACAAACCAATAATCTGTTGGCTGTGCCTGTTTACCGAGATAAGTACCATCCCAACCTGCATCTACATTTGTAAATTGCGTTATCACCCTACCGTTTCTGTCAAAAATAGAAACCCCAATTAATTGATAGGCTTCACTCCCTTTTATTTGCCATACATCGTTGAGTCCATCACCGTTTGGCGTAATAAATTTAGGAAAGCTAATTACCGGAACTTCGGCAGTAGTTTCTCCGCAACCATTTATATCGATAATATGAACTATATGCAAACCTTCAGAAACATTATAAAATATATGACCGTCAGGTGCATTTGAAGTTTCAAAATTGCCATCATCCAAAACGTATTGGTAATTACCCAAACCTTCTACGATTATGGCTATCTGATTATTTGGTGCATTATCTTTTACTTTAATCACGCGTATTTTTGGTGTTTCGGAAGCGGTAACCATAAAGTTTTTGGTTCGCGAGCAACCTGTTCTATCTAACATTTTGGCTACAACCGAATAATTTCCGGGTTGTTGAATTTCTAAATAATCATTTGCAGAATCTATAGTTATTTCATTACCATTTTTATCGTACCAATGATAGGCATAAATATCTGCTTGATTGGTAACTTGTGCAATTATCGGCTGGTTGTAATTAAGACAGATTTGTGTGTCTTCTATATCAAATTCCGGCAACGGATTTACCACAAACTCAATTGTGGTTTGGATATTACAAGTTGTATTATTTTCATTTTCCATAATTACCGTGATGGTTTGTGATGGTGTAATAAATGGATTTGGCAACGGACTTGCATTGCCTTCTTCATTAAAAATCTGTATTCCGTCTTCGTTAAAATACCTAAACTGCATTTCTAATTGCGAATTATTTCCGCCTAAAAAATGATATTCTACCAAAGATGTATCAAATTCGGCTTTACCATCGTGATTATCTGTTCCGTCATCACATTTTGGATCAAAAGTTACTTGATTTGCAAAATACGGCACAGCATCTACAATCATATTTAAAGTCGTTTCCGAACTGCAAGGACCTTCAGGATCGTTGGTTGTATCATTTTTGACAATGACTTGAATTGTTTGCGTTCCGGTAAGAAACGGATTTGGTAATGACGGCGAATAAGCTGTTCCATCTTCCAAAATATAAGTTAATGTTACGCCGGTTTGCCCTTGTAGAATTTCTTGATTATATGTTGAAGTATCAAATTGATAAGTACCGTTTATATCATCTGCACAAGTACGTTTGTCTTGTGGTTGATGTGCTACGGGAATTGGCTCTACCTGCAATTCTATATACAGATTTTCACCAAAACCTATACAGTCAATATTTAATGTGCTATTAACACGAATGTATATTTTCTCGTAATAAGGCGAAGTAATGTTTCGATAATTAGAAATATTGGTAATTTCATTTTGTTGTAACAAACCATCTTGAATATTATGGTAATAAGAAACACTTAAATCAGGTTGTTGAGCTGCAGGAAACAAATTAATCACCTCATTAGTAACACTATTAAAATCAAAAGTTGTAATGCCATCTGTATCGTCATTATTTTGATTATCATTTCCGTTAAGGTCTAAAAAATCATCACATTTACCAAATAGTTTATAGTAGTTTGCACTTGTAGCAGTAACTAAAATATGAATAGTAGCTATTTGATAACAGCCATAAAAATTTTCTACTCTTGCATAAATATATCTGGTATTGGTACCAAAAACTGTGGGATTTGCAATTGGATTAGTTCCTACATTAGCAGCTGAATTTCCTGTGTAATATGTAATTGTAACCGGAGACGTATCGGAATAAATAACTGAATCTAAATTGGTTAAATCGATAAAAGTATACCCATCGGTATCATCATCACATTGCTTTACTTCTATGTTGGAAACAACAGTAGGCAACTGGTGATAAGTCACTGTTGCTTCACCTCGCAAAGGGCAATCACCATTATTAAAATCAACTTTTAACACATATGTTCCATCTGCATAAGGCGTACTTTGATCAATATCTAAATAAGAGGTTGTAATTGGTATCACATTTCCGTTTAAAGACCATTCATAAGTTGTTGTGGCAGGATAGGTTGAAGTGTCTGGCTGCAAACGATAGGTATCACCATCACAAAGATCTAAATCAGTAATAATATCAGATGATGTGCTATCGATAATATTCAAATTTGCTATAAATAAAGATTGTATAAACGGAGGCAATCCTTGTGTAGAAGAACCTGTACCTAAACTAACGGAACGATGGCTGTAATTTACACTTGCACCCAAGTTTTCCGGATTATTGATAACACTAATCGTATTTGAACCGTCGCTCGCCCAATAAATTTTACCATTAGAAGCTAATTGCAAAGCACCACGAGTATTAACATAACTATGCACTAAGTATCTGGAACTATTTATGGCGTTAAAATCGGGTAAATCCAAATTAAATTGATATAAATTTTCGGTAGCTCCTTGTTGATAACTTCCGGTACTAATATAAAGGCGTTTACTGTCTATAGAAAATTCAACGCCATAACCTTGATCTCCAGATAAATTTAAACCATTTCCGTTAGATACTTGACCTGTAGTTACATCAAAATCATATAAAAAAGTACCACTTTGCATGTTTGCTGCTACCAATTTTGTACCATTCGGTGAAACTTTCAAATATCCTCTTACATCACTTGTTGTATTGTTTACGGTAGAAATAACAGCAGAATTAGCAACACCGGTATTATCTACATAATAAGAATAAAATGTGTCATTTACCAAAGAAATCACCCAATATCCATTACATCCGTCGGCTTCAACAGCCGTAACTTTTTCAGTCCATTGACTACTTAAACCTCCGGATAAATTTACCGGTCCCGAGATTACATCGCCTAAACCGGAATCTGCACTCATATCTACTGTATAGTACTTAAAACCTGCATTTGGAGGAGAGCCAGCCGGAACAGCATTTGTACCAACTGTAAAAAGATAAAAAATATCCGGATTTCCGGGATTGGGTACAATTAAACCGGATTGTGTGCTGGAAGGGTTTCCTCCTAATCCACCTCCGTTAGGCATAACTTGATGGTTTCTGTTATAAACTGTAACACCGTCTGTATAAAATAATAGATTTCCGTTTGCATCTGAAAAAGAAGAACAACCTTCGGTTGTAGATAAAGCACTATTTGGTAAAGCAACCGGCGTTCCGGAACCAAAATTTAAACCTGCATGATTACCAAAAAACCAATTATCTGCTTGTCGTTGGGAGAAAACTATAGTTGTAATAAACAAACTTGTTATTAAAAGTGTGTAAATTTTATTCATAAGCCAAAGATAAAAAAGTTTTGATTAATCTGTTAGAATAAAGCTTAAATCATTCTAACAATTTATGCACATATAGTAAGATTATGTAAAAACCACTATCTTTGCCCAAATGAAAAAATTACGCAGACATTTAAAACCAATTTCCCATTTATACGAAAAAATCGTAAAAATACGTAATAATCTATATGATAAAGAGATTTTAAAATCTACAAAATTTGATATTCCAACAATCGTAGTAGGCAATTTAAGTGTTGGCGGAACAGGCAAATCACCAATGATAGAATACCTTGTTAGACTATTAAAAAACGACTATCGAGTTGCCATTCTTAGTAGAGGTTACAAACGGAAAACAAAAGGTTTTCTGTTAGCAAATAAAAATACCAAAACATTTGAAATTGGTGACGAACCAATGCAATTCTACCAAAAATTTAAAAATGAAAATGTTATCATAGCAGTAGATTCCAATCGCGTAAACGGAATAAAAGAACTACTAAAACTACAAAATAAACCACAAATAATTTTGTTAGATGATGCCTATCAACACCGAAAAGTACAAGGAGGTTTCAACATTCTACTCACGCCTTACAACGAGTTATATGTTGATGACACAATGTTACCTAGTGGAGATTTACGCGAAAATATTTCAGGAGCAAAACGTGCTCAAATTATTATTGTTACTAAATGTCCGGATTTTTTAAGTGAAGACGAGCAGTTTAAAATTACCAAAAAATTACAAGTAGAAATACACCAAACAGTTTTTTTTACTAAAATCGCTTACGCAGAAGAAGTTAAAGGTAAATCAAACAATCTACCAATAGAAAAACTACCAAAGTATCACGTTTTATTAGTAACCGGAATAGCAAAAACAAAGCCATTAACCAATTTTTTAAAAACAAAACAAATCCCTTACAAACATTTATCTTTTAAAGACCATTATAACTTTAAAGAAAAAGATTTAAGACAAATAAGGGACGAATTTCAAAAAATTAATGCCGAAAAAAAAATTATTTTAACCACAGAAAAAGATTATGTTCGTACATTTGCAAACAGTGATTTAGAAATTTATTATTTACCGATAAAAACCGAATTTCTAAATTTTGAAGATAGTTTTAATACAAAGATAAAGAGATATGTGGGAAAAAGTACAACAGACCGTTAATTTTTTAAAAGAACAAGGATTTACAAATCCTGAATATGCCATTGTTTTGGGGTCCGGTTTAGGCAAATTAGTAGATGTTATAGAAATAGAAAAAAGCATTCCATATAAAGAAATACCAAATTTTCCGGTTTCTACCGTTGCAGGACACAGTGGAAATTTAATCTACGGTACAATTGCCGGAAAAAAGGTCGTAGTACAACAAGGTAGATTTCATTATTACGAAGGCTGGGATATGAAACAAGTAACATTTCCTATTCGTGTTTTTAAATTTTTAGGAGTAGAAAAACTAATCGTATCCAATGCTTCCGGAGGTGTAAATGCCAATTTTAAAGTAGGTGATATCATGCTTATAAATGATCATATCAATATGATGCCTGAGCATCCGTTACACGGTCCAAATGACGAAAGATTCGGACCAAGATTTGTTGATATGCATGATGCTTATGATAAAAAAATGATTTCCATAATGGAAGATGTTGCCAAAGATGAAAACGTAAAAATTCACAAAGGAATCTATTTAGCACTCCAAGGACCGACTTTTGAAACTCCGGCAGAATACGGTATGGTTAGAAGAATGGGTGCCGATTGTGTAGGTATGAGTACCGTACCGGAAGTTATCGTTGCCAAACATATGAGCATGACCTGTTTTGGTGTTTCAGTGATAACCGATTTAGGTTTAGAAGGTATTATAGAAGCTGTTTCACACGAAGAAGTACAAAAAGCCGCAAAATCCGCAGAAAAAACACTCAGTAAATTAATCGTGAAATTTTTAGGCAAATTATAATTATTTTATATATTTGCTCCATAGTTATGCAAAAAAACACATTAAATACAAATTGGTGGTGGTTACAATCTAATCTAAAGATCGTAATCTAAATACCTTTGTATTAAATTTAAACCAATAAAATACATCTAAAAAAGGCTTGTCGATTACGACAAGCCTTTTTCTTTTTATACCATTTATATGAAAACAATTAAAATAAAAATCAACAGCAAAAAAATTCTATCAGATACAACAACTCCGGTTGCACTGTATCTAAATCTTAGAGATAAATTTAGTAAAAGTATTCTTTTAGAAAGCTCGGATTACCATGCAAATGACAACAACTTCTCTTTTATATGCTTAGAACCAATAGTAAGTTTTACGGTAACAAACCAAAAGGTTTCGATTAAAGGATTAGAATTGGACAAAACCTATAAAATTTCAAAAGAAAAACCGGTTATCAAAATTTTACAAGATTTAATCAATTCTTTTGAAATAGACAAAATCGGATTTGTAAACGGTTTTTTCGGATATACAAATTATGATGCTATAAAATATTTTGAAGATATTAAAATCAATTCCAATAAGGATATAAAAAATAAAACTCCGGAAATGCATTATGCATTTTTTAAATACATCATACAAATTGACCATTTTAAAAATGAAATGACCATTCTTGAAAATAATACCAAAAATGAAAAATCAAAATTAGAATCAATCGTACGATTAGTGCAAAATACCGCTTATCCCTCCTATCATTTTAAAAGAAACGGTAAGGAAAAATCTACAATTACCGACAATGAATTTAAAGACTATGTTAAAAAAGGCAAAAAACATTGTCAATTAGGAGATGTGTTTCAAATTGTACTATCCAGACAATTTTCTCAAAAATTTAAAGGTGATGATTTTAATGTTTATCGTGCTTTACGAGCTGTAAATCCTTCGCCATACTTATTTTATTTCGACTTTGGAAATTTTAAACTTTTCGGGTCTTCGCCGGAAGCACAATTAAAAGCATCAAATGGTAATGCTATCATTAATCCTATTGCTGGAACTTTTAAACGTACAGGAAACGACTTGGATGATAAAATTGCTGCCGAAAAATTAGCCAAAGATCCAAAAGAAAATGCCGAACACACAATGTTAGTAGATTTAGCTAGAAATGATTTAAGCAGACACGGAAATAATGTACAAGTAAAAGTATATAAAGAAACCCAATTTTACAGTCATGTTATTCATTTGGTTTCCGAAGTGGAAGCAACTCTTAAAAATCCTGACGATGCTTTACAAGTCTTTGCAGATACTTTCCCGGCAGGAACACTTTCGGGAGCTCCAAAATATCGTGCTATGCAACTTATAGAAAAATACGAAAAACAACAACGCGGATTTTACGGTGGAGCTATTGGCTATTTCGGATTTGACAAAAGCGTAAATCACGCAATTACTATCCGTAGTTTTTTAAGTAAAAACAATACGCTTTTCTTTCAAGCAGGAGCCGGAATTGTGGTTACATCAAATGAAGAAAACGAATTACAAGAAGTAAACAATAAATTAGGTGCTTTAAAGAAAGCATTGCAAATAGCAGAAACCATATAATATGAAAGAAAAAGTATTAATACTCGATAATTACGACTCATTTACATACAATATAGCACATTATGTAGATGAAAATCCAAATTATAAAGCCATTGTTATAAGAAATGATGCCATTACATTAGAAGAAGTAAATAAATTTAACACCATAATTTTATCTCCGGGTCCCGGTCTTCCAAAAGATGCCGGAATTACGAATGCTCTTATAAAAAAATATGCTTCAACTAAAAAAATTCTTGGCGTCTGCCTTGGTATGCAAGCAATTGGTGAGGTGTTTGGTGGAAAATTAAAAAATATGGAAACCGTTTATCACGGAGTAGCTTCTCCAATAAAAATATCCGAAAAAAATACAATTATCTATAAAGGATTGCCAAACTCTTTTATGGTAGGAAGATATCACAGTTGGATTATCCATAAAAAATCTTTTCCGGATATATTAAAAATTACAGCCCAAACCAAACAAGACGAAATTATGTCTATAAAACATAAAGAATATGCTGTTTTTGGCGTGCAATACCATCCGGAATCTATCTTAACAGAATATGGAAAAGAAATCATTTCCAATTTTTTAAACCATAAATAAAATGAAACATTCATGATTAATTTTTAAACACACAGCGGAATGATTATAATATTGCAATAAATGAAAGGTGAAAGACACAGAATATAGAAAATAACATTTTTTAAAACACTAATTATAATACAAGTACAAAATATAATTGTAAACAAGTGAAATCAAAAAAGATAAATATCCCTTCAAAGACAAACGAAACTCCCCTCTTGAGAGGGGGCGGGGGTGTGTCTATTGAAAAAAAGAAACGTTTCAATTAAAATATGAACACACCCCTAACCCCTCTCAAGAGGGGAATAATGTACCAATTGAGGTAATTTTACTTTATTAATCTTGTATATAGATGCATCATATATAAATCAGTACTTTTTTAAAACAAATGCGTTAAAATAAGAAAATGAAAAATAAGTGCAAATTTTATAAACCACTTATTATGAGTATAAAACAAAATTATAAACAGATGAAAAAAATATTAAACCAACTTTTTGAACAACAAAAATTATCGGAAAAAGATGCCTATTCTATTTTACTTAGAATTGGAAAAGGCGAATTTAATCCGGCACAAATAGCGGCATTTTTAACCGTTTACTTAATGCGAAAAATATCGGTAAATGAACTAAAAGGATTTCAAAAAGCATTGTTAGACTTGTGTATTCCCATAGATTTATCCGATTTTAATACCATAGATTTATGTGGTACCGGCGGCGATGGAAAAAACACGTTTAACATATCAACGCTTTCTTCCTTTGTAGTTGGCGGTGCCGGTTATAAGGTTGCTAAACACGGCAACTACGGTGTTTCTTCCTCTTGCGGTTCTTCAAACGTATTAGAATATTTAGGCTATACTTTTACTAATGATAATGAAACGCTAAAAAGACAATTAGACACTGCTAATTTCTGTATGATGCACGCTCCACTTTTTCATCCTGCCATGAAAAATGTAGCTCCAATTAGACGCGAACTAGGTGTGAAAACATTTTTTAATATGTTAGGTCCAATTGTAAATCCAAGTCTTCCAAAAAGCCAATTAACCGGTGTTTTTAATTTGGAAATCGCTCGAATTTACAATTATCTTCTGCAAGATTCTAATAAAAATTACACCATTTTACATAGCCTAGATGGTTATGATGAAATTTCGTTAACCGGTGATTTTAAAGTAATTTCTTCCGTTAACGGAGAAGAATTATTAGCACCACATAATATTGGCTTTCAAAAAATTACAGCAAACTCTATCTATGGAGGTGAAACCATAGCAGATGCTGCAAAAATATTTGTAAATATTTTACAAAATAAAGGAACAGAAGCTCAAAATAATGTGGTAATTGCAAATGCATCTTATGCCATTAAAACCATAGATTCCGCTTTATCTTATGAAGATTGCAAGGAAATAGCAAAACGTTCAATCATTGAAGGAAAAGCATATAAAGCACTTAAAAAAGTAACCGAAATAAAATAAAAATGACAATATTAGAACAAATAACAGCCTATAAACGCTCAGAAATAAACGAATTAAAAGAAAAAATACCTATTGAAGTTTTAAAAAATCAGGCTCTTTTTAATCGGAAAACATTTTCTTTAAAAAAGGCAATTAAAGAAAAAACAGGAATAATAGCCGAATTTAAACGAAAATCGCCTTCCAAAGGAATTATTAACGATATTGCTAAAGTAAAAGATGTTGTTTTAGGCTATGAAAAATGTGGTGTTTCCGGAATTTCAATATTAACAGATTCTTATTTTTTTGGTGGTTCTAATGAAGATTTATTTCAAGCAAGAGCAAACGTTAACACACCTATATTACGAAAAGATTTTACCATTTCTACCTATCAAATCTACGAAGCAAAAGCAATTGGTGCAGATGCTATTTTACTCATTGCTTCCATTTTAACAAAGCAAGAAATTATTGACTTTACAGACCTAGCCCATCAACTGGATTTAGAAGTGTTATTAGAAATACACAACGAAAAAGAATTGGAAAAATATTACCAAAAGGTCGATTTAATAGGAATTAACAATCGGAACTTAAAAACCTTTAAAGTAGATTTTGAGCATGCTGTAAATTTAAGTAAAAAACTACCAAAAGAAAGTATTAAAATTGCCGAAAGTGGTATAAAGACTGCCAAAGACATTCAGTTATTAAAATCAAAAGGCTTTAATGGATTTTTAATTGGTGAATCCTTTATGAAAACTAAAAATCCTGCTCTTGCTTGTTCTAAATTCACTAAAAAGTTATGAACTTAAAAATAAAAGTTTGCGGTATGCGAGAAACCGAAAACATAAAAGAATTAATTTTGTTAAAACCGGATTTCATCGGATTTATTTTTCATGAAAAATCCACAAGAAATATTACGGAAATTCCAAAAATAACAATTCCAAAAACCATTAAAAAAGTAGGTGTTTTTGTAGATAAACCGATGGATTATATTTTGGATAAAAATCATAAATTTCAATTGAATTTTGTGCAATTACACGGTAATGAATCACCTGAATTCTGCAAAAAATTACACCAAAAAAAAATCAATATCATAAAAGCATTTAATATAGACCAAACATTTGATTTTAATACATTAGAAAATTACAAAACGTATTGCTCCTACTTTCTTTTTGATGCCAAAGGAAAGATGGCAGGCGGAAACGGCATTACCTTTAATTGGAATCTATTACACAAATACCAAAATAAAACACCTTTTTTATTAAGCGGAGGTATCGATGAAACGATGATAAATAAAATCAAAAATTTGAAACATCCACAATTTAAAGGCATCGACATTAATAGTAAATTTGAAATAAAACCGGCTTTTAAAAACATTAACAAAATTAAAAAATTAATAACCGAAATAAAAAAATAAACATGAATTACACAGTAGATAAAAACGGATTTTACGGCGGATTTGGCGGAGCCTTTGTGCCGGAAATGCTTTACCACAACGTAAAAGAACTTCAAGATAATTATATAAAAATAATCGAATCACAAGTATTTCAAAAAGAATTTAAAGCTTTACTAAAAGATTATGTTGGCAGACCAACTCCTTTGTATTTTGCAAAACGCCTATCCAAAAAATATCAAACGAATATTTTTTTAAAACGCGAAGATTTAAACCATACCGGAGCACATAAAATAAACAATACCATTGGTCAAATTCTCATAGCAAAACACATGGGTAAAAAACGAATTATTGCCGAAACCGGAGCTGGACAACACGGCGTTGCAACAGCTACAGTTTGTGCTTTAATGGGTTTGGAATGTATTGTATATATGGGAGAAATTGATATTAACAGGCAAGCACCAAATGTTGCAAGAATGCAAATGTTGGGTGCCGAAGTCCGACCTGCAAAATCCGGCAGTAAAACGCTAAAAGATGCTACCAACGAAGCTATTTATGATTGGATTGCCAATCCGGAAAACACTTATTACCTTATTGGTTCTGTTGTAGGACCACATCCTTATCCGGATATGGTAGCTCGTTTTCAGTCTATTATCAGCAAAGAAATGAAAACACAATTACAAGAAAAAACAGGTAGAGATTATCCTGATAAAATTATCGCTTGTGTTGGTGGCGGTTCTAACGCCGCAGGAGCATTTTACCATTATCTAAACAATAAAAAAGTAACACTTATTGCTGTGGAAGCTGATGGTTTAGGAGCCAAAACCAATAAAACAGCAGCAACCACACAAGTTGGCACAAAAGGCATCATACATGGTAGTTTAACGTATTTAATGCAAAATAAAGAAGGACAAATCACCGAACCTTATTCCATTTCCGCAGGATTAGATTATCCTGGAATAGGACCTTTACACGCACATTTGTTTTTTTCAAAAAGAGCAACTTTTTTAGGAGCTACCGATAATGAAGCAGTTGAGGCTGCTTTTGAACTCACGCAATTAGAAGGCATAATTCCTGCTCTTGAATCTGCCCATGCATTGGCCGCTCTTAAAAAAATTGAGTTAAATAAAAATGAAAATATAGTAATTAACCTTTCGGGAAGAGGTGATAAAGATTTGACAACTTATATTAAAATTCTAAAAAAATAAATTCTGAAAATGAAAAATACATTCAAAAAAAATAACATCCTAAATATTTATATAACAGCAGGATTTCCTAAATTAAATGACACTGTAGAGATTGTAAATGAATTGGCTAAGAACAATGTAGATATTATTGAAATAGGCATGCCTTTTTCAGATCCTTTAGCAGATGGACCAACCATACAGAACAGTAGTAAAAAAGCAATTGAAAACGGTATTACAATCACTAAAATTTTTGAACAGATTAAAGAAATTAGAAAATCAACAGATATACCAATTTTATTAATGGGTTATTACAACCAATTGTTACAATACGGAACCGAAAAATTCTTTAACAAAGCAAAAGAAGTTGGCGTAAACGGCTTTATTATTCCGGATTTACCCTTAGATATTTACCAAAAAAAACTCCAAACATTAGTAAATAATTTAGGATTAAATATGATTTTTCTTATCACGCCACAAACAACAAATGAACGAATTATGGCAATTGATAATACCACTTCCGGATTTATTTACGTTGTTTCTTCGTATAGCATTACGGGTGGCAGTAATGAAATAAGCAAAAAACAAATTAATTATTTTGAAAGAATTAAAAAGATGAATTTAAAAAATCCAACTTTAATAGGATTTGGTATTCACAATAAAAAAACTTTTGATACTGCTTGTAAATACACCAACGGAGCAATCATTGGCAGTGCCTTTATTAAAGAAATAGGAAAATCCGGCGATTATCAAAAAACCATTTCAAATTTTATTAAAAACATTCGAAAAGGGTAATTTTTCAATTAATTGATTATATTCGTCAAAAAAAAAAGAAATCATGCAATTAACCACCTTAGATTATCTTATTATTTTTATCTTTTTCGGAATTACCCTAACTATCGGAATAATAGTTTCTAAAAAATCAAGTAAAAATACCGAAGAATATTTTTTAAGCGGTAGAAATATGCCATGGTGGTTACTTGGTTTTAGTATGGTTGCAACCACTTTTGCCGCAGACACACCACTTTTTGTTGCCGATGTTGTTAGGCAGAACGGTGTTTCCGGAAATTGGGTTTGGTGGACTTTTTTACTTACCGGAATGTTAACCGTTTTTATCTATGCCAGACTATGGCGAAGATCTAATGTAAAAACCGATTTAGAATTTTACGAACTCCGTTACAGCGGAAAAGTTGCCCAATTTTTAAGAGGATTTAGAGCCATTTATTTAGGTCTTATCTTTAATGTGTTAGTTATGAGTGCCGTAATGCTTGCCGCTATTAAAATAGGAGGAATAATGTTAGGTTTAGAAGCTTGGGAAATTGTAATTTACGCCGGAATAATTACCGTTATTTTTAGTGCAATTGGTGGATTTAGAGGTGTTGTTTATACCGATTTTATCCTTTTTATTGTAGCTATGATAGGTGCAATTGCTGCCGCCTATTATGCCGTTAATTTACCGGAAGTTGGAGGACTCAAACAATTATTAAACAACGAAGCGGTACAAAGTAAAATGGCCTTTTTACCTGATTTTAGCAATAAAGAATTATTAATGAGTTTACTTATCATACCACTTGCCGTACAATGGTGGAGTGCTTGGTATCCGGGAGCTGAACCAGGAGGTGGCGGTTATATTGCACAAAGAATGTTAGCCGCAAAAGATGAAAAAAATGCCGTTGGAGCAACCTTCTTTTTTAATATTATGCATTATGCTATTCGTCCGTGGCCATGGATTTTAGTTGCGTTGGCTTCCATAGTTGTTTTTCCAAATTTAGAAAGTTTACACCAAGCTTTCCCTAATATTCCTATGGACAAAATCGGACATGATTTAGCGTATCCTGCCATGTTAAACTTTTTACCTGCCGGACTAATCGGTTTGGTTATTTCATCGTTAATAGCAGCTTTTATGAGTACTATTTCAACACATCTAAATTGGGGATCTTCGTATATTGTAAATGATTTTTACAAACGCTTTGTAAAACCGGAAGCTTCGGAAAAAGAACAAGTCTGGGTTGCCAAAATCTCTACTGTTTTATTAATGATTTTAAGCTCTCTATTAGCTTTAAGTTTTAGCAACGCACTACAAATTTTTGACACGATTATCGCATTTGGGGCTGGTACCGGTTTAATCTTTATTTTACGATGGTTTTGGTGGCGAATCAATGCTTGGAGTGAAATTACGGCTATGATCGTTTCCGGAATTGTTTCCATTTCATTAAACAAGTATCAAGAAATACTATTTGGTGCAGATGCTACATTTCCGGCATGGTCAAAATTTCCGATTATTGTACTAATAACAACTATAGCTTGGGTAATTGTTACCTTACTAACCAAACCGGAAGATGCCGAAACCTTAGAAAAATTCTACGAAAAAATCCAGCCTGCCTCTTACGGTTGGAAACCTGTAATTAATAAAGCAAGACAAAAAGGAAAAAATCTTTTTAATCCTAATGTTGACAGAAGCCTAAGTTTCGGAATTCTAGCAATGGTGATTGGTACAATACTTGTTTATGCTATATTATTTGGTATCGGAAATTTAATCTATGCAAAGAATTTATATGCTGCCATTTTATTTGCTATTGCTTTATTATGTAGTGTAATACTAACCAAAATGTGGCCAAAAATTAAAGGGAATCTATAAAACAAACTAAATTGTTAATTGCATCTTTGAGCTTATTAATTCAAAATCTTTTTTTGATATTTCGAGCAAACCATAACGGAAAGGAAAACCCCAACTTTTTTTGTTTGGAATAAACTCCAATTCATTTATTAAGGGTCTTATCTCGGTTTCTTTACAATCTAGAAATTGAACTTTCCTCCTAAAAGGTTCAAATCCTTTAAATTGTTCTATCTGATAGATTGTATCATCTGTTGCCTTAGCTATTGCCGTAAATTTTTGATATGGTTTTTTATCATTTATACTAATTTTTGAAGAATAAAAAATAATATAGTCTTCTTTATGAATCCTTTTTAATGGTGTTTTTTTGCCATGACAAACTTGAAGAATTTTCCATTCTTTTCCTTTTATAACATGATCTTTGGATATCACTGCAATCCAATACTTCATTAATTTAAATTAAAAATTATACCACTTTTTTTTCTTCTTTTTTAATGTTTTTTTCTTTAACAAATCTTCATAGATAAATGTCCAAGATTGCATACCGCCAAAATTACGGTCATCAATAAAAACATCGGCATGAATTTTACGACTTATATTATTGTCCGGAATTTCCTCAGGATAACTTTTGTTAACAGCATAAAAATCAATACCGTTTTTTTTACAAAAGGCAACTGCTTCTTCCAATTTTTCTCCACTGCGATAGGTCCATAAAATTAAACGATGCCCTTTTGCTTGTAGTTCTTTTAATGTTTCAAAGGCAAAAGGTAGTGGTTTTCCTATTTTAGGATAAGCATCCTCCACAATAGTGCCATCAAAATCAACAGCTATAATTTTGGTGTTTTTAGGAAACATACTTTTTAACTAATTAATGATTCTTTATCCATTTCTTTAGGCTTATCAATACCTAAAATATGTAAAATTGTTGGTGCTATATTTGCTAAAACACCATTTTTTACTTCCTTTATATCCTTATCTACAATTACAACAGGAACCGGATTTGTAGTATGTGCAGTGTTTGGTGTTCCGTCTTCATTTATCATTTTTTCGCTATTACCATGATCGGCAATAATGATGCTTACATAATTATTTTTTAGTGCTGTTGTGACTACATCTTTTAAACAAGAATCCACGGTTTCGGCTGCTTTAACTGCTGCTTCAAAAACGCCGGTATGACCAACCATATCGGTATTAGCAAAATTTAAAACAATTAAATCGGCTTCTTGCTTTTCGATTTCGGGTATAATGGCATCACGTATATCTTTGGCACTCATTTCGGGCTGTAAATCGTAAGTTGCTACTTTTGGTGAAGGTTTTAAAATCCTTTTTTCGCCTTTAAACAATTCTTCTCTTCCTCCTGAAAAGAAAAAAGTTACATGCGGATATTTCTCTGTCTCGGCAATACGAATTTGTTTTTTGTTATTTTTAGCCAACACTTCACCAAGGGTATTTTGTAAATTATCCACAGGATAAATCACTTTTATTCCTTTAAAATCTTTGCTATACTCTACCATTGTAACAAAGTACAAAGGCAATTTTTTTATACCGTATTCCTTAAAATCACGTTGTGTAAGTACTTCTGTCAATTCTCTACCTCTATCTGTTCTAAAATTAAAATAAATAACCACATCATTTGGCTGAATTGTAGCAATTGGCTCATCGTTGTCATCTACTTTTACAATTGGTTTTATAAACTCGTCGGTTACACCGTTTTTATAAGACTCTTGAATTGCTTTGATGATATCTTTGGTTTTTTTGCCTTTTCCATGTACTAATAAATCATACGCTAACTTTACACGTTCCCAACGTTTATCGCGATCCATTGCATAATATCTACCAATTACAGAAGCTATTTTTCCGGTTGTTTTTTTTGTGTAATCTTCTAAATCTTTAATAAAATGTACACCTGATTTTGGATCAGTATCTCTTCCGTCAGTAAAAGCATGAATGTAGGTATTTTCTACATTTGCATTTTTTGCTGCACGTAAAAGACCTTTTAAATGATTTATATGCGAATGAATTCCGCCATCGGAAACCAAGCCTATAAAATGCACTTTTTTATTATTTTTTTTAGCATAATCAAAAGCATCTTGCAATACTTTTTCTTGATCTAAAGTTTTTTCTAAAACCGCTTTGTTTATTTTTACTAAATTTTGATATACAATTCTTCCTGCCCCAAGGTTCATATGTCCAACTTCTGAGTTTCCCATTTGCCCTTCCGGAAGTCCTACGTGCAATCCGTCTGTTCGTAAACTTGCATTTGGATATTCTTTAAGCAAACTCTCAATAAAAGGTGTTTTTGCTTGATATATTGCGGATACTTTAGGATCTTGAGTTATACCCCAACCATCTAAAATAATGAGAATTACTTTTTTTAGCATGATGATAAATTTAAAATACAAAGGTAGTTATTTAGATACTAAAATCTCTAATTATAATTCTAAGATTTTTCACCAAAAAGTAATGTATTGGTTTTATTAATTCCTTCTTTTTTAAAAAGAATCATTTTTTTATCTAATGATTGTACTATTAAATCTAATTTAGTTGAATTTTTTAATAAAATTCCGGCATTAAACAAAAATCGTCCTTTTGGTTTTAAAACCGAATAAATTGAATTCCAAAATACAGTGCTATAAAAAAAATCAGGTACTAAATTATCTACAAAAATATCTACAAAAATAAAATCGTAGGTATTTTTGGTATTCTTAATAAATTTAGCTGCGTCTTGATGAAAAATTTCAATTTTATCGTTGGTATTTATTCCAAATTCATCTTTAGCGATACGAATAATTTCTTTATCCAGTTCTACTGCTGTAATTTTACCGGTATGCAAAAAATCTTGTTGTATTTTTTTAATAAAATTCCCTCCGCCAAGACCGAGAATTAAAACTGTATCTTTTTGTTTAATATGTGTATATTTAAAAGCTTCTTCTAAAATTAAATCTAATGATCCATAAGAAAAATTCGCATTTTTAGTATCTAATAATTTTTTTCCTTGGTACCATGTTATTTCTACATCACCGTTTATCTCGGAAGCTACCTTCTGTGTTATTGGCCACAAAAAGCTTAACAACTTTTTTAAAAAAATATTTTCCAATTATCTATCTCTATATTCTTTAATCGCTGCTTTTATATGGGCAATTCTATTGTCCGGATCCGGATGTGTGGATTGAAATTCCGGTACTCTTTTTCCTCCGACGGAAGCCTTTAAAATTTTCATGACTTCAATCATTTCTTCGGGTCTATAGCCAGCATCCATCATAAATTTAACGCCTAATTTATCAGATTCTAATTCGTCATTTCTACCATATTTCATATTAACCATATTTCCAATCATTGCCGCCATTTGAGCAGCATCTTGACCTCCACCAGCCATTACAGCGGTTAATAAACCTTGTGTTAAACCTTGTTTTGCCATTCTTTCTGCGGAATGACGACCTAATACATGACCAATTTCGTGACCCAAAACACCTGCTAATTGATCTTCGTTTTTTAATTTTGAAAACAGTGCGTAAGTAATAAACACTTGACCTCCGGGCAAAGCAAAAGCGTTTATTGTTTGCGGATCTCTTAACAAATGAAACTCGTAACGATATGGTGTTTTTGAAGCTAAACTACTATTTACCAACTTATTCCCAACTCTATCAACTAAATCTTGGTATTTTTGATTAGGATATAATCCTCCGTATTGCCTTGCCATTTGTGGCACGCTACTTAAACCCATACGTATTTCATCACTTGGCGTTATGGAAATATGTTGTTTTTTTCCGGTATACGGATTTACTTCACTATTAGAATAATATTTAAACAAAGAAAACAATGCAATTCCGGCAAATAATAGCAATCTTAGTTTTAAACCACCTCTTCTTCTCATACTAATTAAATTTTGTGCAAAACAAAGATACATATTTTTAAAGAACTAACAATTCTCACCATTTTTTAAAGGAAAATGTTTATTTTTACAACAATAAATTTTGATTATCTAATTATGGTAAAGGATTCTGTTTTAAATAAATTACCCAAACATTTACATGTTTTTACGCAAGAGCAACCTTATGATTCGTACACACCAAAAAACCAAGCAGTTTGGCGGTATATTATGCGAAAAAGCACCAATTATTTAAAAAATGTTGCTCATAAATCATATTTAGAAGGCTTAAAAAAAACCGGAATATCAGTAGAATACATTCCAAAAATGGAAGGCATGAACCGAATTTTAAAAGATATTGGCTGGCATGCTGTTGCGGTTGACGGCTTTATTCCACCTAATGCTTTTATGGAGTTTCAAGCATACAATACACTGGTTATCGCTTCTGATATTAGAACTGCCGAACATATTGAATATACTCCGGCTCCGGATATTGTTCACGAAGCGGCAGGTCACGCTCCAATAATTGCCAATCCAGAGTACGCCGAATATCTACGTCGCTTTGGCGAAATAGGCTCAAAAGCCATATCATCTGCTAAAGATTACGAACTTTATGAAGCAATAAGACACTTGTCTATTATTAAAGAAAATCCGAATACGCCGGAAAAAGACATCATAGAAGCCGAAAAACAAATTGAAGAAATCACTGTAAATATAGGCGAACCAAGCGAAATGGCGAAAATACGTAATTTACATTGGTGGACAGTAGAATACGGTTTAATTGGCAGTTTAAAAAATCCGAAAATTTATGGTGCAGGTTTGCTTTCTTCAATTGGCGAAAGTGATTGGTGTATGAGTGATCAAGTAAAAAAAATACCTTATTCTATTGAAGCGGCAAACGTAGCATTTGACATCACAAAGCCCCAACCTCATTTATTTGTAACTCCTAATTTTGCTCATTTAAGCTTTGTTTTGGAAGAATTTGCCGATACAATGGCACTTAGAAACGGCGGATTAAAGGGTGTGGAAAAATTAATCGATTCACAAAATTTAGGCACGATTGAACTTAATACGGGAATTCAAATTTCAGGTAAATTTACCAGAGTTATCGATGATGAAAATTACCATCCAATTTATTTTCAAACAACCGGAAAAACTGCATTAGCTTACAAAAACAAACAGATAATAGGTCACGGAAAAAACTATCATAAAGATGGTTTTGGTTCTCCGGTAGGGAAATTAAAAGGAATAAATTTAGCTATCGAAGATATGTCTCCAACCGATTTGGAAGCTTACGGTATCTACGAAGGAAAAACTACTACACTCAATTTTAAAGGAGGTATTACCGTTACCGGAGAAATTATTACCGGAAAACGAAACTTACAAGGTAAAATCATCCTTATTTCTTTTAAAAATTGTACGGTAAAATACGGTGATGAAATTTTATTTCATCCGGATTGGGGTATTTACGATATGGCTGTTGGAGCTGAAATTGTATCGGCTTTTTCGGGTGTTGCAGATCCGGATAATTATGGATTGGAATTTAAAGCTCCCAAAGAAAAAACACATAAAATTGTATATTCCGATAAAGAAAAAGAAATCCACTTTTTATATCAAAAAGTTAGAAAAATGCGTGAAAACAATAATATTGATGTAACAGAGTTGATGAATATTTTTAATCAAATTAACAAAAATGATAAAGAATGGCTTTTGGTTTTAGAAATTTATGAATTACTATTAAAAGAAAATAGAAATGAAAAAAATGAAGTCTTAAATCAATTAAATAATTGGATTGCCACAAGCAACTATGGAAATTTAATAGAGGATGGATTAACCTTACTAAAACCTTAAATCCAAAAAAAAAATTTGTGCTACGAAAACCTTTGCTAATTTAATGTAAAAAAAATAGGTTCTTTAATTTTATTTTTACTACTTTAGTCATCTACTAACAACACGAGGAAAAAATTACTGAAAATTACTAAAAATTGACTTAATTTGTTACGTAAATTATTTGTTTTATTCGTGTTCGTTTATACGATAAAAATTCAATCGCAAGAAACTGTTTTTTTTCATTACGGAATTGAAAACGGCTTATCTCAAGAAAGTGTTCAAACTATTTTAAAATCTAAAGATGGTTTTTTATGGCTTGGCACACAAGATGGTTTAAACCGTTTTGACGGAGATAAATTTACGGTTTACAAACATACCAATTCTATAAAAAATAGTATTTCAGGAAATTTTATTACCAACCTATTGGAAAATAAAGACCAAATTTGGGTTGGTACTTCTAATAATGGTGTTAGTATTTATAACTCTAAACTAGATAATTTTACACAAATTGGAGTGAAAAATGGCAATTGTACGGCTATTGAAAAAGACCGTTTTAACCATGTTTTTGTTAGTTATTATAAAAAAGGTTTGTCTATTTTTACAAATAAAAAGGGTACACTTGTTCAAAAAGACATTCCGTTTTTTAAGGATAATAATCTTATTATCACTTCTATAAGGAGTAATAAAGATAGAGAAATATATGTTGGAACAAAATCCGGAAAACTCTTTAAAACAACCACCTATACCAATGATTTTATTTTTAAAGAAATTCCATTAAACTTAGTAGTTGGTAGTATCAACCACCTTTTATGGGATTATGGAAAGTTGTGGTTAAGCACATCAAAAGGTGTTTTCTACTTAGAACATAATACCATTAATTTTGTTAAATTAAACGATTCACAATTAACAGTTAATAGCATTAAAAAATACGAAAATATTTATTTTATAGCTACAGATAATGGTCTGTACAAATGTGAAAATTTTAACGATGAAACCAATAAATTTGGGAAATATAATTTTTTTCAAGGTGATAAGAATAATCTAAATTCAATTACATCAAACAGAGTATATGATATTTTAATTGACAATGACTTATTGTGGGTTGGTACAAATAAATTGGATTTACTACCATTACAATCTCCCGTCTTTAAAAGTATTAATACAAATACAAAACCGATAATTAGTAACAATCATATTTACTCTATTTATAAAGATAAAGACTATTTATTTATAGGAACCAGAAATGGACTGAACTGTGTTAACAACAAAGGAGAAACTTTTACAATTACAAAAGAAAATACAAAAAGCAAGCTTGCCTCTAATGTAATACGAAGCATCGCCAAAAAAGATGACTATTTATGGCTTGGAACTACTAAAGGTATAACGATTATAAATCTTACTAATTTTAATCCTAAAAACCCAAAACTAAAATCATTTTATGCAGAAGAAAACAACAAAACTAGCCTAAGTCATAATAATATCCGTAATATTTTTATCGATAATCAAAATAGAATATGGATTTCTACTTACGGAGGTGGTCTAAATCTATTTATAGGCGATATAACAAAAAACAGATTTAAATTTAAACATTTTAAATATGATAACCTAAAAAATTCAATTAGTTCGGATTTTGTTTTTAACATTACCCAAGATGCAGACAATATTTATTGGATTGCAACAAAATTTGGTTTAAACAAAATGGTATATAGTAATGATACACCAAAATTTACAAACTATCTAAAACAAGAAAACAAACCAAACAAATTACAAAGTAGTAATATTTTAACAACATATCACGATGCTGACAATCAAATGTGGATTGGTACACAAAATGGATTGTATCGACTAGATAAAGAAACCGAAATTTTTACAGGTTTTGGAACAAAAGAAGGACTTACAAACAATGTAATATATTCAATTTTAGAAGACAATAGAAAAAATTTATGGCTATCTACTAATTCAGGTTTGTTTAAACTTAATAAAAAAAAATTAAAGTTTACACACTACACAATAAAGGAAGGTATTACAAGCAAAGAATTTAATCTGGGAGCACAATTTAAGGATACAAAAAAAAATCTTCTTTATTTTGGAGGAACAAAAGGAGTCAGTTATTTTAATCCTAATGAAATAGACAGACTCTACCAAGAAAGCAACTTAAAATTCACGTCATTAAACATTAAAGGGAAAGTAATAAAACCACAAAACAATCCTTCATTTTTAAAAGAAAATATTACCAAAACCAAACTTATAACATTAAATCATAAAGATTTTCCAATATATCTTGGCTTTTCTGAATTTAATTTCAAACCTTATAAAAATACTTCTTTTTATTATAAATTAATCCCAAACGATGCCAACTGGAATCTCGTAAAAAAAGGTAATGAAATCCAATTATTAAACCTCTCCCCGGGAGAATATCAATTGCAAGTAAAAGGCAAATCGCAGAACAAACTATGGACAAAAAACCCTTTGCAAATAAGCCTTATCGTAAATCCTCCTTGGTATAGCTCTAACCTGTCTTTTTTTATCTATTTTTTACTATTTTCCGCTTTGATTTATTATATCTTTAAACGCATTGTAAAACAAAAATTAGCACATCAAGAAGTAGTTAGATTGAAAGAATTAAACAATTTAAAAACAACACTTTACACTAATATCACACATGAGTTTAGAACACCTATCACTGTAATTTTAGGAATGACAGATAGTATAAAAGAAAAATTGAAAAACAAATCTGAAAATGCTTCAAAAGAACTAGAACTGATCGAAAGAAATTCTAAAAATTTACTAAAGTTAGTGAACCAAATTTTAGATTTATCGAAACTGGAAAAAGGAAAATTAAAACTTAATCTGGAACAAGCAAATATTGTAACTCTTATAAAATACATCACCGAAAGCTTTTCATCCTTTGCTGAAGAAAAAGGTATTTCATTAGTTTTTTATACTGAAGAAGATACCATATTAATGGATTATGATGCCAATAAAATTTCGCAAATTGTAACTAATTTACTTTCTAATGCAATAAAATTTTGTAATTCAGGAGATAAAATTTTTGTACACTTAAATAAAAAAAACAACCAATTACAACTAAAAATTAAAGATACCGGAATAGGTATCGAAGAAAAAAATCTAAACCACATTTTTAACCGTTTTTATCAAGTAGAAAACAGCAATTCTAAAAATAATAGTGGCACCGGTATTGGATTAGCTCTAACCAAAGAGTTAATATTAATGATGAATGGTAAAATACAAGTAAAAAGTAAAATTAATAAAGGTACAACTTTTACCATTCTATTACCAATTACACAAAATAAAAAAATCACTATTGCTAAAAATAAACCTTTAATTAAAATAGAAAAAAAACAGAAACAAATAGAAGATAAATTAATTATAAATACCAACAACAAAAACCTACCAATAGCCTTAATTGTTGAAGATAACAATGATGTTGCTACCTATATTGTTTCATGCTTAGAAACCAATTACCAAATTAGTTATGCCAAAAACGGAGAAGAAGGCATCCAAAAAGCCATGGAAATTATTCCGGATATCATAATAAGCGATGTTATGATGCCAAAAAAAGATGGTTTTGAACTTTGTAAAATTCTAAAAAACGATATAAAAACCAATCACATTCCTATCATATTATTAACAGCAAAAACCAATCAAAAAGACAAACTAAAAGGATTGAAATATGGTGCCGATGCCTATCTTACAAAACCTTTTAATAAAGAAGAATTACTTATTAGAATAGATAAACTAATTGCTATTCGTAAAAAAATTCAAAAAAAGCACCAAAATATAGATGCTTTGATAAAAGATGTAAAAACAGATAATTTTGAAGACCTTTTCTTAAAAGAAGTCATCGATGCTATCCATCAAAATATAGATAATGTTGATTTTAATGCTAAAGAATTAACAAAGTATCTAGGTTTAAGCGATTCTCAATTATACCGTAAAATTAAAGCCTTAACCAATATGTCGGTTGCCATTTTTATTAGAAAAACACGCTTACAAAAAGCAAAAGAATTATTACTAAAAGATCCTAAATTAACGATTTCAGAAGTATGCTACGCTACCGGTTTTAATCAACCAAGTTGGTTTAGTAGAGTTTTTAAACAAGAATTTGGCATTTCACCAAAAGGGCTCAAAAACACAGATAAACAGTAAGCTCTACTACTTTAGGATTACTTAAAAATACTACTTTTTAATACATTATTGAACAAATAATATACTTATTTGAATAGATAATACAACCCTTTACATATCATCTATTCTATTTTTGTCTCAGAAACACAAGCTAACTATTGTGAATTCTGAGTTTAAAATGTTATGCCTATCCAATAGATAAAAACTCAAAATCAACATTTTTCTTGTTACTCTAAAAAAATTATAAAATCGTTAAAGTAAATAATTATGAAAAAAACACTTACTCTTTTAGCAATCTTAATTGCAACAACACTTTTCGCACAACAAACCTATGTGCCAGATGATAATTTTGAACAAGCTCTTATAGATTTAGGTTATGATACCGTTTTAGATGATTATGTACCAACAAATGTCGTTAGTTATATTCAAATTTTGGATATTCCTAATAAAGGGATATATGATTTAACGGGAATTGAAGATTTTGTAAATTTAGCTTACCTTTCTTTATGGGGAAATCATATAACAAGTATTGATTTAAGAAATAGTGTTGTTTTACAAGAATTATATCTTGCGGGGAACCCAATAACAGTTTTAGATTTATCGCATAATGTACTTTTAACCAGGTTAAGTGTTCTTAATTGTCAATTAAAATACTTAAATGTGCAAAACGGAAATAATATTAATTCGGTTGAATTTAATGCACATAATAATCCTGATTTAACCTGTATCCAAGTAGATGATGCTGCTTATAGTACTGCCAATTGGACTGGTAATGATCCTATAGCATCTTTTAGTACAGATTGTGGGCAAACCTTTGTTCCAGGTGATAATTTTGAGCAAGCTTTAATTACTTTGGGTCTGGATTCGGGTGCGTTAGATGATATTGTTACAACAAGTAATATAAATGGAATTACCAATCTTAATGTTTCAAATAAAAATATTACTGATTTTACAGGTATTGAAGATTTTATTGCACTTACCAGCTTAAACTGTGGTTCTAATAATCTAACCGAATTAGCTCTTACAACCAATACAAACCTAACTACATTAACTTGTAGCAACAATCAATTAACATCTTTAGATATAAGCCAGTTGAGTTCTCTAAATTATTTAGATTGTAATTTTAATCAACTAACAAATATAGATGTGTCTCAAAACACACAGTTAACTGTCTTGGCTTGTAGAGCCAATCAATTGACTAATATAGATGTTTCTAATAATAATTTACTACAATATTTTTCTTGTCGTGATAATTTATTGATAGACTTAGATGTCTCTAACAATCCTGATTTAGTACGATTATGGTGCTTTAATAATCAATTAACGAGTTTAAATGTAAAAAATGGAGCTAATACCAACATTTCCAATAGTAATTTTAACGCAACAAACAATCCTGGCTTAGATTGTATTCAAATTGATGATTTGGCTTGGAATACCACTAATTGGACTAACATCGATTCGCAATCTTATTATAGTGAAGATTGTAATGCAACCTATGTGCCTGATGATAATTTTGAACAAGCCTTAATAGACCTCGGTTTTGACACTGTTTTAGATAATTATGTAACTACTGCTAATATTAATACGATAACATTCTTAAATATTAGCAATAAGAATATTTCAGATTTAACAGGTCTTGAAGATTTTACAATGTTACAATATTTAAATTGTGATAATAATTTGCTAACCAATATAGATATAATTATTAACCTCCTTCATTTAACTGATTTATTCTGTATAAATAATCAATTAACCAGTCTTGATGTGAGTAATAATAGCAATCTTGATAACTTACGTTGTGAAAATAATTTACTAACCTCATTAAATGTATCGCAAAATACCGCTTTACAAAATTTGAACTGTAAAGACAATCAAATAACGTCTTTAGATTTAAGTTTAAACACTTCAATGTACTCTTTAAACTGTCAAAACAATCAATTAACCGAATTAAATTTTAAAAATGGAAACAATGCAGCTATAACTACAAGTACAGGGTTTAGAGTAAACGGAAATCCAAACTTATTTTGTATTGAGGTAGATGATGTAGCTTATAGCACAAGTTCTTGGTATTTTGGCTATGATGCACAAATGTATTTTAGTGAAGATTGTAATTCAACCTATGTACCTGATGATAATTTTGAACAAGCTTTGATAGATTTAGGTTATGATACCGTATTAAATAATTATGTATTAACTACTAATATTAATACCGTTACCAGTTTAGATGTTTCCAACAAATCTATTGCCGATTTAACAGGAATTGAAGGATTTACAGCTTTAACGAATTTACAATGTAATAGCAATCAATTAAGCAGTTTAGACATTAGTCAAAATACGGCATTAACTAACTTGACTTGTAATAGTAATCCTCTTGGAAGTTTAGATGTTTCTCAAAATACAGCATTGACCAATTTAAATTGTCAAAATGCACAATTAACGAGTATTGATGTAACACAAAACACCAGTTTAACAAATTTGAATTGTAAACAAAATCAATTAACGGCTTTAGATGTTTCGCAAAATACTGCTTTAACTGTTTTAGATTGTAGAAGTAATCAAATAGATGCTTTAAATTTATTCAGCAATACAAATTTAACCAGTATAAATTGTAGTTCAAACCAAATAGTCGCTTTAGATATAACAAATAGTCCTTCGATAACTTTTTTTAGTACATCAAATAACTCTTTGGAAAGTTTAGATTTGGCGAATGGAAACAACACCATACTCACAGGTTTTTTTGCTACAGGAAATCCTAATTTAAACTGCATCAATGTAGATAATGTAACTTGGAGTACAGCCAATTGGACTAATATTGACACACAATCTTACTTTGCTACCGATTGTAATATTACCTACGTACCTGACGATAATTTTGAACAAGCCTTGATTGATTTAGGATATGATAGCGGTGCATTAGATAATTATGTGCCTACTGCTAATATTTCAGGAGTTACAAATTTAGATATTTCAAATAAAAATATTGCAGATTTAACAGGAATTGAAGATTTTGCAGCTCTATATCAATTGGTGTGTAATAACAATCAATTAACAAGTATAAATTTAACTCAAAATACTGCTTTAACTTGGTTAAATTGTAGTTTTAATATGCTTAATAGTATAGATGTTAGTCAAAATACAGCATTAACCTCTTTTATTTGTAGTGTTAACCAATTAACTAATTTAGACATTAGTCAAAATACAGCATTAACCTCTTTTACTTGTGGTGATAACCAATTAACCAATTTAGATGTTTCAAATAATATAAATCTAACATATCTAAGCTGTGGAGAGAACCAATTAACTACTCTAGATATAAGTCAAAATATAGCTTTAGAAATAGTGGGATGTAATGCCAATCAACTAACAAGTTTAATCTTAGGAAACAATACAGCCTTGTCAGAATTGTATTGTGAAGACAACCAATTAACGAATTTAAATTTAACACAAAATACAGGTTTAACAAAGTTATATTGTAAAAATAATTTGTTAACTAATTTAGATTTGTCGAACAATACAAATCTATTGTTGTTGTATTGCGAAAATAATCAATTAACAAATATCAATATAGGCAATAACTCGGTTTTAACCAATTATATAGCCAGTGGTAACCAATTGGGTTCTATTGATATTACACCAAACTCAGCAATAACCTATTTTTGGGTAGAAAATAACAATTTAACAAATCTAATACTTAAAAATGGAAACAACACCAATATGGCTATTCGTATTTGGGGAAACCCTAATTTAATTTGTATTGAAGTAGATGATGTGGCTTGGAGCAATTCTCAAACCAATTGGACATTAGCTATTGATGCTATTGCAAGCTTTAGCGATGATTGCGGGAATATAACTACTACGTACGTACCTGATGATAATTTTGAACAAGCTTTAATAGATTTAGGTTATGACAATATTTTAGATGATTATGTGGCTACAAACAGCATCAATTCCATTACAAATTTAAGTGTTAGTAATAAAAATATTACTGATTTAACAGGGATTGAAGACTTTGTTGCACTTACAGTTTTGCATTGTGCTAATAACCAATTAAGCTCATTAAATCTTACTCAAAATACCGTTTTAGAAGAATTAAACTGTAATTACAATCAAATAACTGCTTTAAATCTTAGTCAAAATACTTCTTTAGCTATTTTAAGAGCTCATGATAATCAGATAAACAATATAGATTTAAGTGCAAATACTGCATTAACCGAGTTGTCAATTGGTAAAAACTTACTGTCAAGTATTGATTTAAGTACTAATTTAAATTTAACAGTATTAGGTATATCATACAACCTATTTACTGCTATTGATGTAAGTTTAAACAACCTTTTAGAAGTAGTACATTGTCATTTTAATTCTTTTTCAAGTTTAGATTTTAGTGCAAATACTTCATTAATAGCATTATATTGTAATAATAACCCTCCATTAACCGATTTGGATATGAGAAATGGTAATAATACGAATATTACCGACAATGCTATTATGACTCATGGCAACCCTAATTTAACCTGTATTAATGTAGATGACGCAGCGTGGAGTACTGCAAATTGGACAACGTATGTAGATGTACATTCTAGTTATAGCGAAAACTGCACCTTATCCGTTAATCAATTTAATTTAGAAAACGCTTTTAATATTTATCCAAATCCTGTAAAAGAACAATTTACTATTCAAAATGATGCAGGTTACGTAATAGATGCAATTAGTATCTATACAATACTTGGTAAATTAATATATAAATCTAAAGACATTCAAAACACCATTGACGTAAGCACTTTATCTAACGGAATGTATTTAATAAAACTAAATAGTAATAATAAAATAATCACTAAGAAAATAATAATAAATAAATAAACACATTATGAAAAAAACACTTACTATTTCAGTAATTTTAATTACAACTGCATTTTTCGCACAACAAACCTACGTACCAGACGACAATTTTGAACAAGCGCTTATCAATTTAGGTTATGATAGCGGAGCCTTAGATGATTATGTACCAACTACTAATATTAACACCATCACCTATTTATATATTAATAATAAAAATATAGCAGATTTAACAGGAATACAAGATTTTGTTGCTCTACAAACCTTAAGGTGTCATTCTAACCAACTAACCAGTTTAGATATTTCTAATAATACGGCTTTAACCGCTTTGTGGTGTTATTCTAACCAACTAACCAGTTTAGATATTTCTAATAATACTGCTTTAGATACTTTATGGTGTAGATTTAATCAATTAACTAATTTAGACGTTTCTAATAATACGGCATTACTTTCATTATCGTGTTCATATAATCAATTAACCAACTTAGATGTTTCTAATAATACTTCTTTAACTAATTTATCTTGTGACGGTAATGAATTAACCAGCTTAGATGTTTCTAATAATACTGCTTTATCGTCTTTATCTTGTGACGATAATCAATTAACCAATTTAGATATTTCTAATAATACGGGTTTAACAGCTTTATCTTGTGACGATAATCAATTAACCAATTTAGATATTTCTAATAATACGGGTTTAACAGCTTTATCTTGTGCAGATAATCAATTATTAACCTCTTTAAATGTAAAAAATGGAAACAACACAAATATTTATGACGATGATTTTGAAGTTGAAAACAACCCAAACCTTACTTGTATTATAGTAGATGACGCTGCTTGGAGCACTGCAAACTGGACATCTTATATTGATGCAACAAGCACCTTTGTAAACAATCAAGCAGCGTGTGATGCTTTGGCGAGTGTTTCTGAAAACAATTTAGAAAATCAAATAAGCATTTTTCCAAATCCTGCTGCAAATAGCATTCACATTCAAAATGATGCAGGTTACGTAATAGATGCAATTAGTATCTATACAATACTTGGTAAATTAATCTATCAATATAAGGATATTCAAAACAGTATTGACGTAAGTGATTTATCTAACGGAATGTATTTAATAAAACTAAATAGTAATAATAAAATAATCACTAAGAAAATAATAATAAATAAATAAACACATTATGAAAAAAATACTACTAATAAGCATTGCATTATTATTGCATTCAATATCTAATGCACAAATTGTAAACA
>JALSLI010000168.1 GCA_026988395.1 Flavobacteriaceae bacterium
AGAAACCGGTAGTGAAATAATGATTGTGCCTTCTGATAAATATTGTATAACTACAATGGTAGATTTTGGTACAAACATTCTTGGTACACAAAATGCAACGTTGGAAAACATCGCTGATTTTAAAAAAGAAATTGCAGATGCCAGAACGTTTAGCTTTTTGCATGAAATAGAAATGCTTCTAGATAATAACCTTATAAAAGGAGGTGATTTAAACAATGCCATTGTTTATGTAGATAAAGAATTATCTGAGGAAACAATGGAGAAATTAAAAAAAGCATTTCATAAAGAACACCTTTCTGTTAAGCCTAATGGAATTTTAGACAATTTAACCTTGCATTGGCCAAATGAAGCTGCAAGACATAAATTATTAGATGTAATAGGCGATTTGGCTTTGGTAGGCACTCGCTTACGCGGAAAAGTAATTGCTACAAAACCCGGACATAAAATAAACACTACATTTGCTAAAAAATTAGCAACACGTATCAAGCAAGAAAAAAGAAATAAAGTACCAAAATTTGATTTAAGTAAAAAACCGTTAATGGATATTCATCAAATTATGGATATTTTACCTCATAGACCACCATTTTTGTTAATCGATAAAATTTTAGAATTATCCGATACACACGTTGTTGGTAGTAAAAATGTAACGATGAATGAGCCATTTTTTGTAGGTCATTTTCCCGGAGCACCTGTAATGCCTGGAGTTTTACAAGTAGAGGCAATGGCACAATGTGGAGGAGTTTTGGTGTTAAGCACTGTTCCGGATCCCGAAAATTACCTTACCTATTTTATGAAAATGGATAATGTAAAATTTAAACAAAAGGTACTTCCCGGAGATACTTTAATTTTTAAAGCCGAATTAATTTCACCAATTAGACGAGGTATCTGTCATATGCAAGCTTATGGTTATGCAAATAATCGTTTGGTTGTAGAGGCTCAATTAATGGCTCAGATAGTTAAAATAAAGAATGAAGAAAAATAGACTATTATTAAAGTCTAAAAAAAAATATATATGAATCAACCTTTAGCATACATTCATCCCGGAGCCAAAATAGCACGTAACGTAGTAGTTGAACCTTTTTCAACAATACACGATAATGTCGTCATTGGTTCGGGTACATGGATTGGTTCTAATGTTACCATAATGGAAGGAGCCAGAATAGGTGAAAATTGCCGAATTTTTCCCGGAGCAGTAATCTCAGCAATACCACAAGATTTAAAATTTGAAGGAGAGGATTCCTTGGTGGAAATAGGAAATAACGTTACAATTAGAGAATGTGTAACCATAAACAGAGGAACAAAAGCCCACGGTAAAACTGAAATAGGTGATAATACTTTGGTTATGGCAACAGTGCATATTGCACATGATTGTATCATAGGTAAAAATGTGATTTTGGTAAACGGTGTATTGCTCGCAGGACATGTAACCGTTGGCAATTATGCCATTATTGGAGGTCTGGCAGGAATCCACCAATTTATCCATATCGGAGCACATGCTATGGTTTCCGGAGGTTCTTTGGTGCGTAAAGATGTGCCACCTTTTGTTAAAGCCGCAAAAGAACCGCTTTCTTATGTTGGTATTAATTCTATCGGTCTTCGCCGAAGAGGTTTTAGTTCTGAGAAAATTAGAGAAATTCAGAATATTTTTCGTATTCTATACCAAAGAAAGAATAATAATTCACAAGCAGTTAGTATAATCGAAGCTGAGTTTGAAGCAACTCCGGAACGCGACATGATACTGCAATTTATCCGTAATTCACAACGCGGAATTATGAAAGGATATATAAGTACAAGAGAATAATTAATAAGCTAAATTAAAATATAAAAATATGGCTAATACATCAGATATCAGAAAAGGTCTTTGTATCGTTTACAATAACGATACTTATAAAATAATAGAATTTCAACATGTAAAACCCGGAAAAGGTCCGGCGTTTGTACGTACAAAATTAAAAAGTTTAACTTCCGGTAAGGTTGTAGATAACACCTTTTCGGCAGGTCATAAAATTGACGAAGTTCGTGTAGAAACACGTAAATACCAATATTTATATCCGGAAGGAGATATGTTTCATTTTATGAATACATCCGATTACAATCAAATTTCACTTCCAAAAGAAACTATAGACGGTGTAGAATTTTTAAAAGAAGGAGAAGTAGTTACCGTAATTGTACGTGCAGCTGATGAAGTGCCTTTAACCGTAGATATGCCACAAAGTGTTACCTTAGAAGTTACCCATACAGAACCCGGAGTTAAAGGAAATACAGCTACAAATGCAACAAAACCGGCAACCGTTGAAACCGGAGCAAGAGTAAATGTGCCTTTATTTATAAACGAAGGAGACTTGATCAAAATTGACACCGAAACAGGTAAGTATTTAGAAAGAGTGAAGAGCTAGGAGTGAATTTTGAATGATGAATTTTGAATGATATTTTCATTAAATAATAAATATACTTCTTTATTTAACAACTGTCAGAAAGAAATTATCGCTCCAATCTTTCTTATAACTGATGGTAAAATAAATAGAAAATGAAATTTCCAAAAACCTATACTTTAAAAGAAATTGCCGAAATTACCAATACAAAATTTGTTGGTGATGCAAACTTTCCGGTAAACGGAATAAATGAAATTCACGTTGTTGAAAAAGGTGATGTGGTTTTTGTAGATCATCCTAAATATTATGATAAAGCATTGCAATCTGATGCAACAGTCGTGCTAATTAATAAAGAAGTTGCTTGTCCGCAAGGGAAAGCATTATTAATATCTGATGATCCTTTTAGAGATTTTAATAAGTTATCCAATTACTTTAAACCTTTTGAAAAAGCAGTTAATACAATTTCTGATTCGGCAGAAATAGGTAAAAACACCGTCATTCAACCGAATGTTTTTATTGGGAATCACGTAAAAATTGGAGATAATTGTTTAATTCATCCTAATGTTGTGATTTATGATAACACCATTATTGGCAATAATGTTACCATTCACGCAGGAACTATCCTTGGTGCTGATGCATTTTACTATAAAAATAGACCAACCGGTTTTGATAAATTAATTTCAAGCGGACGAGTAATAATAAAAGATAATGTAGATATTGGTGCCGCTTGTACGATTGATAAAGGCGTTACCGGAGATACTACAATTGGTGAAGGTACAAAATTGGATAATCAAATCCAAATAGGACACGATACCGTTATCGGTAAAAAATGTTTAATTGCCAGCCAAACAGGAATTGCAGGTTGTTGTGTTGTTGAAGATGAAGTTACTATTTGGGGACAAGTAGGTACAAATAGCGGAATTACTATTGGTGAAAAAGCCATTATTTTAGGACAAACAGGTGTTACAAAATCCGTTAAAGGGAATAAATCTTATTTTGGTACACCAATTACAGAATCCAGACAAAAATTAAAAGAGTTGGCTACATTAAAAAGATTAACAAAAAAGTAAATTTTTTAGCAAATAAAATGAAATTTACCGTATTTTTGTAAGGCAAAAAAACGAGTAAAATCGTTTCATATTAAAATTCAAAAAATATAACATGAGCGTTTTAGTAAATAAAGATTCAAAAGTAATAGTACAAGGTTTTACAGGTAGTGAAGGAACATTTCACTCCGAACAAATGATAGATTACGGTACCAACGTAGTTGGCGGTGTAACTCCCGGAAAAGGAGGGCAAACACATTTAGGAAAACCGGTTTTTAATACTGTGGCAGATGCTGTTAAAGAAGTTGCGGCAGATACATCTATTATTTTTGTTCCACCGGCTTTTGCGGCAGATGCAATTATGGAAGCTGCTGAAGCAGGAATAAAAGTAATTATCGCTATTACCGAAGGGATTCCAACAGCAGATATGGTTAAAGTAAAAGCTTATATTGCAGATAAAGATACTAGATTAATAGGTCCCAATTGTCCGGGCGTGATAACTCCGGGAGAAGCAAAAGTTGGTATTATGCCTGGTTTTGTATTTAAAAAAGGAAAAATCGGTATTGTCTCTAAATCCGGAACTTTAACTTACGAAGCAGCAGACCAAGTAGTAAAACAAGGTTTTGGTATTTCAACAGCAATTGGTATTGGAGGTGATCCAATCATAGGTACAACAACCAAAGATGCAGTAGAATTATTAATGAATGATCCGGAAACCGAAGCAATTGTAATGATTGGTGAAATCGGAGGTCAATATGAAGCTGATGCAGCTAAATGGATCAAAGAGAACGGCAATAAAAAACCGGTTATTGGTTTTATTGCAGGGCAAACTGCTCCGAAAGGAAGAACAATGGGTCACGCAGGTGCTATCGTTGGTGGCGAAGATGATACCGCAGAAGCTAAAATGCGTATTCTTAGAGAAAACGGAATTCACGTTGTGGAATCTCCGGCAAATATCGGTAAAAAAGTTGCAGAGGTTTTAAAGGGATAAATTCTTGACTAAAGAGTCTAATATTTTCAATCTTTGCTCTGAAATTTTAGTGATTTATATACAATATTTTTAATAAAAGCCTGTTTTCTACCTAGAAAACAGGCTTTTATAATTAAAAAAATAATTTAAGAGCATTACTAACTAAAATCAAAATTTATGAAAAAACAGTATTTTTTTACATTTGCAATCTTTTTCTTCTTGTTTTATGCCTGTAAAACTGATGATGCAAAAGAAATTAAAACAATTTCTCAAAAAGATAAAAACGGATTTACCTATAAATCAGTTACAAATGATCCAACCGGTTTACGGTTATATACCTTAGATAACGGACTTAAAGTGTACCTCAGTAAAAATACCGATGAACCAAAAATTCAGACTTATTTAGCTGTACGTGCCGGTTCTAATTACGATCCTAAAAACTCAACAGGTTTGGCTCATTATTTAGAACATATGCTCTTTAAAGGAACATCAAAAATTGGTACTCAAAATTGGGAAAAAGAAAAAGGATATTTAAAACAAATATCCGATTTATACCAAAAAATGCGTGCAGAAAAAGATACCCTTAAAAAAGAAAAAATCTACAAACAAATTGACAGCGTTTCTTTAATTGCTTCTAATTTTGCCGTTGCCAATGAGTATGATAAGATGACCAGCTCACTTGGAGCAACAGGTACCAATGCACATACTTGGTTTGAAGAAACGGTTTACCAAAATAAAATTCCGGCTAACGAATTAAAAAAATGGCTCACCATGGAAAGTGAGCGTTTTAGTGAATTGGTTTTGCGTCTTTTTCATACAGAATTAGAAGCGGTTTTTGAGGAGTTTAATCGCGGACAAGATAATGACTGGCGTAAAAGTTATGCTGCAATGTTAGACGGATTATTCCCAAACCATCCTTATGGTCAACAAACAACTATCGGAACGGCTGAACATCTTAAAAATCCATCTATGGTTGATATTCATAATTATTTTGATAAATATTATGTACCTAATAATATGGCTCTGGTTTTGGTAGGTGATATTGATTTCGACAAAACGATAAAGGAAGTAAATGATACTTTTGGTAAATTAAAATCCAAGGAGATAACACATCCTAAATTACCGGAAGAAAAACCAATTGAAAAACCAATTGTAAGAGAAGTCTTTGGTCCTATGAATGAAAATATTACAATCGCTTTTCGTAGTGGAGGAGTAGGGAGTAATGATGAGAAAATGGTAACAATGTGCGATATGATTTTGGCAAATGGAACAGCAGGATTAATCGATTTAGATTTAAACCAAAAACAAGTTATCCAGAGTGGTGGTTGTTCACCAACTTTTAATAACGATTATGGTTGGCATGAATTTTACGGCAATCCCAAAGAAGGTCAAAGTTTAGATGCAGTAAAAGACGCACTCTTAGGTGAGATAGAAAAGTTAAAAAAGGGCGAATTTGAAGATTGGATGTTAGATGCCGTAATTAATGATTTAAAATTATATCAAACAAAAGAATATGAAAATAGCACCTCATTGGCTACTTCGTATTATAACGCTTTTATTCATCATCGTGATTGGCAGGATGAGGTTCAGTTTTTAGATGATTTGCGTAAAATTAAAAAACAAGATATTGTCGATTTTGCCAATCGGTTTTACAAAGATAATTATGTGGTTACTTATAAACGAAAAGGTAAAGATAAAAATGTAGCCAAGGTTAAAAATCCAGGGATAACACCGGTTCATTTAAATAGAGATAAACACTCGGATTATTACAAACATTTTATTGCATTAAAATCGGATAAATTAAAGCCGCAATTTGTTGATTATAAAAATGTTATTAAAAAATCAAAATTAGATAACGGTATTGAAGTTGCACATATTAATAATGAAACAAACGATTTATTTAATCTTTACTTTATTTTTGATATGGGTAAAGATCACAACAAAAAATTAAATTTGGCAATTGGTTATTTGGATTTTTTAGGAACTGATAAATACACACCGGAACAACTGAAAAAAGAATTCTATAAATTAGGAATTAATTACGGTGTTAGTGCAGGAGATGATCGTTCATATGTTTATATTTCCGGAATTAAAGACAATTTGGATAAAGGACTTGTTTTATTGGAAGATTTATGGAATAATGCTGTTGCAGATCAACAAACTTATGATAAATATGTAAATAAGATACTAAAAAATCGCAGTAACGGTAAAACGCAAAAAGGCAATATTTTATGGAACGGTTTGTTTGAATATGGTTTGTATGGCGAAAATTCTCGTTTACGTGATATTTATTCCGCCGATGAATTGCAAAAAATGAATCCAAAGGAATTAGTTTCCATTGTAAAGGATTTAAAAAATTACAAGCAACACATTTTTTATTACGGAAAAGACCTCGCGAAAGCGAAAAAAGCATTAAATACCAATCATCACGTTGCTAAAAAATTAAAAGAGTATCCTGAGCCAAAAAAATATACCGAAATAGAAACCGGCGGAAAAGTAAATTTTGTGGATTTCGACATGGTACAGTCCGAGTTGATTTTTGTAGCCAAAAAGGATCCTTTAGACACTAAAAAATTAGCAATATCCAAAGTATTTAACGCGTATTTCGGTTCGGGTTTATCGTCTATTGTGTTTCAAGAAATTAGAGAATCTAAGTCTTTGGCATATTCGGCTTTTTCGGCATATGCCAATGCACAAAAAAAAGGAGATCCAAATCACGTTTATGCCTATGTTGGTACGCAGGCAAATAAATTGCCTCAAGCAGTTGATGCGATGTTAGATTTAATGAATAATATGCCAAAAGCACAGCAACAATTTGATGCGGCAAAAGAAGCTTCTTTAAAGAAAATAGCAGCTCAACGCATTACAAAAGCAAATATTTATTGGAATTACCAAGATTTGTTAGATAGAGGAATTGATTACGATATACGAAAAGATATGTATAACGAAATTCAAAATATTACTTTAAATGATCTTGAAAATTTCTTTAATAAAAATATTAAAGGAAGCAATTATACAACCTTGGTAATCGGGAATAAAAAAGATATGAAAATGGATGCTTTAAAAAAATTAGGAGAAGTTAATGAATTGGATATTGATTATTTATTTAACTATAAAAATACTGAAATTAAGAAATAATTAGCGTACATATTCTCTTTTTTTATTCACCTTTGCATATTCAAATTTTAAGGTAGAATAAAAAATGTATTTTTTAGATAAATTAACCTTTGCAAACCGTATAAAAACAGCAAGAATATTTTTTATTTTTTCTGCTTTATACGGTTTATTTTTGCGGTTTCTTAAAATTACTACTGTTTTTCCGGTAAGGTATAAACACATTTTAGAGGGACACTCGCATGTGGCTTTTTTGGGTTGGGGATTTTTAGCTGTTATTACATTAATTGATTTTGCATTTTTAAACAATTCGGTTAAAAGATCAAAGTATTTAAAAATCTTATATCTCTTAATGGCATTTTCTATTTTAGGAATGCTGTTTAGTTTTCCTTTTCAGGGATATCATTTTTTTTCTATTTTATTTTTGTCGGTTTTTTTAATAGTCAGTTATCTGTATTTATGGAAAACACTTCAACTATTACAAAAAAATACAGATTTGGCATCGCGATTTATTAAAAGCGGTATTTATTTTTATTTTTTATCGAGTATTGCAATTTGGAGTATCGGAATTATTGCAATTAAAATAGGAAAGCAAATATTGTATTATGATACCATTTATTTCTATATGCATTTTTTGTATAACGGCTTCTTTGTTTTTTCGCTTTTCGGATTATTATATAGATATATTCAAAAGAATAAAATACCTGTAAAATCTATTTATTTAAAACGATTTTATTGGTTTACGCTTGCAGCATGCATTCCGGCTTATGCCTTGTCTTTATTATGGGTTGTTATGCCAAATTATGTTTATGTAATTGCTTTTATAGCAGGATTTTTACAATTGATTTCGTTGTTTTATCTTTTTGGAATTGTAAAAATGGTCTTTAAAAAAATACCGGAAAAGTGGATACGTCTTTTGTTTTTTACCATTATAGGTTCTTATTTTTTAAAGATTACTTTCCAGTTTTTAAGTGTTTTTCCGTTTTTTATGCATAAAGCAATACAATTAAAACCCTTTTTTATAATTGGCTATTTGCATTTGTTTACGCTTGGTTTTATGAGTCTGTTTATTATTCTACTACTTGTCTTATTGCCAAAAGTAAACCTTTCTAAAATAGGTATCTTCATTTTGGTTCTTGGTATTTTATTAAGTGAATTATTACTTTTTGGACAAGGAATATTAATGCTGTTTTCAAAAGGTATTCCTAATTTGAATGCA
>JALSLI010000169.1 GCA_026988395.1 Flavobacteriaceae bacterium
TTTACTCATTAAATTCATTTTGGCATTATCGATTATTACCTCCGGTTTATTTGCATTAGTAGGCAATTATGGCGGACAAATAAGACATTCCGAAATACGTAAAGATGCAAAGATTATAAAATCACCTAGAGAGGATGACGATGATGATTAAAAAAATAGGGTATTTTAAATTTCAATCGTTTTATCACCACTAACTAACAAGATTTTTATGCAAAACGAACCTGAAAAAGACATCTGTAAAACAGAAGTTTTTGATACTGTTTTTAAGCAGTATTCCAACGATTTAAAACGACATCTGTACTTTAAATATCGTGATTTGGCTTCTGCCGAAGATGTATTACAAGAAACCTTTATTAAATTATGGAATAATTGCAGTAAAGTATCGTATAAAAAAGTAAAAAGCTATCTTTATACTGTTGCAAACAATGCTTTTTTAGATATTAAAAAACATGATAAAGTAGTTTTAGAGCATCAAAAGGGTTATGTAAACTACAATAAAACCGAATCTCCGGAATTTTTAATGATTGAATCGGAATACTTAATTGAAGTAGAAAATGCCATTGCAAGCTTGCCTCAAAAACAACGTGAAGTTTTTTTATTGAGCAGAATGGAAAAGAAAAAATATCGCGAAATTGCCGAAATGTTAGATATTTCTATAAAAACTGTGGAAAAAAGAATGCACGATGCACTAATCCGTATAAAAGATAAATTAGGAAGAAAATTATAAAAGATTAGGGTAAAAACTTTTTAAATCGTTTTAATACCGAACAAGTTACAATAAAGATATGAACAAAAATACAAATAACACCTATTTTTTAGCAGATTGGTTAGAAGGAAAACTTTCTGATGATCAGTTAAAAAAATTGGTTTCCGAAAAAGACTTTAACGAATATCTTAAACTACGAAAAAGTTTTGATATTTTAAGTGAACTCAATAAACCAATGGATGACACGCTTTATTCCATTAAGAAAAAAATCTCCTCAAAGCCTAAAAGCAAGGTAATTTCATTATACACCAAATTTGCTTTGGGAATTGCGGCATCCCTCCTATTATTTTTAGGATTATATTCTAAATTTAGCAATCAAGATATTATTTATAAAACCGCCACCGGAAAACAACAAACAATTGCTTTATTAGATGGATCACAAGTAATTTTAAACGGAAATTCCACTTTAAAATACAACAAAAAATCCTGGAAAAATAAAAGAGAACTTTTTTTAGATGGTGAAGCCTATTTTAAGGTTACTAAAGGACAAAAATTTACAGTAAATTCCAAAAACGGAAGTGTTAGTGTTCTTGGAACGCAATTTAATGTAAATTCACGCGATAGCTATTTTAAAGTATTTTGCTTTGAAGGAAAAGTAAAAGTAATTACCAAGAACAAAAAAGAGCACATCTTAACTCCTAGTAAAGGTGTTACTGTTTACGATGGTATCGAAAAAGAAATTACCAACCAAAAAACAAAACCAAATTGGTTAAAAGGTGAAAAGACATTTGAAAACACACCTCTAAAAATTGTTATAGCAGAACTTGAAAATCAGTTTAATGTTAAAATTGATAAAGGAAATGTAAACTACACCACATTATTTACCGGCGGCTTTGATACTAAAAACTTAAATTTAGCGTTAGCTTCTGTGTTTAAACCTCTTTATATTAAATATCAAATTAAAGACAAAAACATCAAATTAAGGCAGATCGACACTAATGACTAATAGATATTTTTTACTTTTATTTCTTTTATTTTATATTTCTTCTTTTTCGCAAAAGAAGAAATATATTTTTATAGACTATCATAACACCAAACTAAAAACCGTATTAAAAGATATTGAAAATAATTTTGATGTAACTTTTTCATATTCAAGTAATTTAATTAAAGAACAGTATATTACACTTCATAAGAAAAAGGGAAATTTAGAGGATCTTTTATTTGAAATGTCTAACATCACGAATTTGGATTTTAATGCAATAAATAAAAAATACATTTATATTACCGAAAGAATTACCCAAAATTTAGATGAAGTTGTAGTACACAATTACCTAACCAAAGGAATTCAAAAAAAGAAAGATGCCTCTTTTGTTTTTTCTACACAAAAAATCGGACTTTTAGCCGGTTTAACCGAGGCTGATGTATTGGAAAGCATACAACAACTTCCGGGAGTTATTAGTGTAAACGAAACAGCAACACAATTAAATGTTCGTGGAGGAACAGCTGACCAAAATCAACTAATTTGGGATGACATAAACATCTATCACGGAGGACATTTATTTGGTATGGTTTCGGTTTTTAATCCAAACGTAGCAGAAACCATCCGGTTTTATAACAAAGGTACCAATCCTAAATATGGCGATAGAATATCCAGTGTTATAGCAGTAGAAACCAACTCTAAAATCAAAAATAAAAGCACTGCCGAAATAGGTATAAACGGTATTAATGCCGATGCAGTAATTCATTTTCCGGTTTGGAAAAATAAAATGGATATGCAACTGTCTTTTAGACGTTCATACGAAGACATCTACGAAACCCAAACCTTTAAGAAATTTGAAGAAAAAGCCTTCCAAAATACACATATCGACGATGAATTTTTTTACTTTAAAGACTACAATTTAAAATCGAACATAAAATACAATAAAGATAATTTATTTTCCATAAGCTATATTCATATTGATAATGATTTAGAATCTGAATTTCATAAAAATTTAATTTTAAATGATTTCAGAATGGATTCTGAAAACGATGGATATAATGCTATATGGAACCGTAAATGGAACAATAAAATCAATCAAAAAAGTAGTATTAGTTATTCAGATTATCGCTTTGATTTTAATAATGATAAAAGCGATGATTTGGGTTTTATTTCTTCTTTTACCAAAGAAAATTATATCAACGACACATCATTTTACTCCGAAATTAATCTCACAAACAGTAATAACGATATGCTTTTCGGATATCAATTCAACCATAAAAAAGTAAGTTTCAGGTATAAAGAAAAAAAAGACATTTTATATATTTTAGATTTTGATAATTCTAATATCACACAACATGCTTTGTACTATAATATAAATTTTTCAACCAAAAATAATTACAACTTTAACCTTGGTTTACGAACCAATTACTACCAACAATTTGATGCTTTTAGAATAGAACCACGATTTGTTATTTCTAAAAAATTGAACAATCAAATAAAACTACAATTAACCGGTGAAATTAAAGACCAAATAATCAGCCAAATAGACGAATCCATATTGAGTGATTTATCGTTGGAAAATAAAATTTGGCGATTGGCAGATAACGATAAATATCCTATTATTAACGGAAGACACATCAGTTTAGGAGGTATTTACAAAAAAAACAACTGGACTTTTGATGTCGATTTTTTTCATAAAACGATTACCGGTATATCTGCATTAGCATTAGGTTTTTTAAATCCATTAGACAATGAAGTACACACAGGCATTCAAAAAAATTACGGAATTGATTTTTATGCCAAAAAACGTTTTAATCATTTAAGTACCTGGATTAGTTACTCTTTTCTAAACATAAAAAATAAATACGAAGGAATTAATAACAACCGGTTTTTTACAGCAAATACACAAATTAAACACAATTTAACAACCACCTTAAACTATGATTACAAAAAAATTAAAATTGCGTTAAGTTGGCGAATAAGAACCGGTAAACCCTTAACCGATTTAGATTATGACAATCAAGGAAATGCCTATTTTCACGGTATAAACACCGAAGAACTTCCTATTTATCACCGTTTGGATTTTTCTACTGTTTACCACTTTAAAATAGGAAAGAAAACAAAAGCAAAAGCAGGTTTTTCTTTAAAAAATATTTATGATAATAAAAACCACATCAATACTTTATTTACAGGAAATCAAGCTTTAAACGATCCTGTTAAAGTAACTAAAATTTATGCTATCGGATTTACACCAAATTTTATGTTTAGAGTTTATCTGTAAAAACTTAACAATTATATAAGGGTGTTTATTTTTTTAATCGTTTTAATACTGTATAACAAGTTAACAATATTTAAAATGAAAAAAATTATACTTATCACGCTATTTTTATTTTTTAAAAATTTTCTTTACTCACAAGAAAAAAACACATTTAATATCTCTTATAAAGACATTCCATTAAAAGTTGTAATTGATGATATAGAATATCGATTCCAAGTTGATTTTATTTATACCAAAGATGTTATAAATGGTATTAAAATAAATCTACCTCCAAAAAAAAGAAACTTGCAAATTGTATTAAATGATATTACCAAAAACTCTAATTTAAAATTTACAAGAATTGATAATACACATTTTTACATTTCCAGAACAAATATTGTTTTAATACAAAATGATATTGTAAGTAACTTTTTAACCAAAGGTATCCATCAAAATTTAGATGGTTCTTACGCCATAAACCCAAATAAAATAGGCATTCTTCCAGGACTTATAGAACCAGATGTTTTAGAAAGTTTACAACAATTTCCAAATGTTTTGAGCATTAATGAAACCGCTACTGAAATTAATGTAAGAGGTGGTAGAACAGATCAAAATAATGTAATTTGGGATGATATAAATATGTATTTAACCGGACATCTGTTTGGTATGGTATCTGCTTTTAATCCGTATGTTGTACAAAATGTAAATTTTTATGATAAAGCTACTAATGCTAAATACGATGAGAAAATTTCAAGTATTACAGATATTAAAACCAATGATAACATAACTGATAAAACTAAATTACAGTTAGGTGTAAGTGCTATAAGTACTGATGCAATTCTAAATCTTCCGCTTATATCTAAGAAAATGGATTTACAGCTATCTTTTAGACACTCTTATGAACATTTATTCGAAACACCAACGTTTAAAAAGTATGAAAATAAAGCCTTTCAAAATACAACAATTAAAAATGAAGATTTTAACTTTAACGATTATAATGCTAAGTTAAATTTTAAAATTAATAAAAATAATAGTATCCATTTTAGTTATATTCATATGGATAATGATTTAAAAAATGAAAGACGCAATCCTACCAATACCTACAAAGATGTTTTAGATATGGAGAATACCGGTTACAGTTCTAAATGGTTAAAATCTTGGTCTGATAGCTTTAAACAAAATACAGGTTTTAGTATTTCAAAATATAATCTATATTACAACCTTGAAACAATTAACTCATCAAACTCAAGTTCTTTTCTAGAAAAAACAAATAACATAAAGGATCTTAAGATTTATACCAATTTTAACATTAATCTAAAAAAAGGTGGTATACTAAATTTTGGATATCAATTTAAAAAACAAGATGTAAACCTAAAGGTAGAATCTTTTAAAAGTATTACTTATATTTTAGATAAAAATAATGCATCGATTAAAACACATAGTCTTTATTCCGGTGCAACATTTCAAAAAACATTAAATTACTTTATATATATAGGTTTAAGAGCAAATTACTATGATGAATTTAATAAAACAAAATTTATCCCTCGATTTATGATTAATAAAAATCTAAATCAATTTTTTAAAATTCAATTAACCGGAGAAATAAAAAATCAAATTATTAGTCAAGTAGATGAAAATCTATTAGGTAATTACAGTATTAATAACAAGCTATGGCGTTTATCTGATGATAATACATTTCCTATATTAGAGTCAAAACATATTTCAACTGAATTTGCTTATGAAAAAGATAAATGGACTATTGAAACAAGTGTTTATTACAAAGACATTAACGGTATTACTTCTTTATCTTTAGGATACTTAAATCCAAATGACAATAGTTTTCATTCCGGTAAAGAAATTATAAAAGGAGCCAGTATTCACATCGATAGAGATTTTGGAAAAATTAAAACTTGGATTAATTATAGTTTTTCGGATATTAAAAATAGATTTGATGGCATTTTAAATAACACTTATTTTACAGCAGATACACAAATAAAACATGCTTTTAATTCTGCTATTAGTTATAAAAATAAAGGATTACAAATTGCTCTTAACTGGAAGTACAGAACCGGCAAACCGGTTACAGTTATTAGTTATGATTCAAACAACAATGCCTATATAGATAAAATTAATTCAGAAACTCTTCCTGATTTTCACAGAATGGATTTTTCTTGTACGTACAAATTTTTATTTAAGAAAAAAGGAAATACCAAAGGACAATTAGGATTTTCAATTAGAAATGTATATAATAATAAAAATATAATTGCAAGAGTTTACACCGGAAATAACAGTATAAACGATCCTTTCACCTACTCCGATTATGAATCAATAGGATTTACACCAAATTTTATGTTTAGAGTATATTTTTAGCAATCTATCTTATAAATAAAAAGCTTCCGGAAAAATTCCGGAAGCTTTTTTAATTATAACACCTATTTTTATTTCAAACCTCCTAAATAGCGTTCTGCATCTAATGCAGCCATACAACCAGTTCCGGCTGCAGTTATTGCTTGTCTGTATTCTTTGTCTTGCACATCTCCGGCAGCAAAAACTCCGGGTTTATTTGTTTTTGTTGTTTTACCTTGCGTGATTAAATAACCGGTTTCATCCATATCTAAAATACCTTTAAAAATTTCGGTATTCGGCTTATGACCGATAGCTATAAAAACTCCGGTAACGGGAATTTCTTTTTTCTCGCTTGTTTTGTTATTTTTTACACGCACAGCTTCCACTACATTATCTCCTAAAATTTCATCAATTTCGGTATTGTATAACACCTCAATATTTGGTGTATTTTGTACGCGTTTTTGCATGGCTTTTGATGCACGCATATAATCTTTACGTACCAACATCGTTACTTTATTGGTTATGTTTGCCAAATACGTTGCTTCTTCGGCTGCGGTATCTCCTGCACCAACCACAATTACATCTTGTCCTTTATAAAAAAATCCGTCACAAGTTGCACAAGCCGAAACACCTCCTCCTTTTAAGCGTTCTTCGCTTTCCAAACCTAAATATTTAGCTGTTGCACCGGTAGATACGATAACAGTTTCAGCCTCTATTTCGGTAACTTCATCTACAATTACTTTATGAATACCTCCTACTTTATCGCTAAAATCTACTTTAGTTACTACGCCAAAACGCACATCTGTTCCAAAACGTTCGGCCTGATTTTTAAAATCATCCATCATTTTTGTTCCATCTACACCTTCCGGGTAACCGGGAAAATTATCTACTTCTGTTGTTGTAGTTAATTGTCCGCCCATTTGCATTCCGGTATAAATTACAGGTTTCATATCGGCACGAGCTGCATAAATTGCTGCAGTATATCCTGCAGGACCTGAACCAATTATTAAACATTTTATTCTTTCTATATTTTCTGCCATTTTCTATTTTTTTATAAGTTTTGCAAATTTAAACAAAATTATGTTTCGGTTTGATTATAAAACATAACTTTGTGTAACCAAAATTACATAAATAAGTTTTAATGCACGTAATTTTGGCAAAAAATTAGTCGAAAGTTTTAAAAGACATTACACAATTTATATAAATAAAAAAAATGCAATATAAAACCATAACAAATCAAGAGGAATTAGATAAAATATTACGAGATAATTTAGGCGTTTTACTTTATTTTTCGCGTCAGACTTGTAATGTTGGTGAGGCGTTAGAGCCCAAAGTAAAAAAAATGTTAGATGAAAAATTTCCTAAAATTCCGTTTTATTTTGTAGATATGGATCAAACTCCTGATGTTGCCGCAAAATATACCGTATTTGTAGAACCTACGATTATTGTATTTTTTGATGGTAAAGAAACAATTAAAAAAAGTAGAATTATCAGTATTCCGGATTTAGAAAATGCCATTCAGCGTATTTATGATATTGCTTTTTAAGGGTATTTTTTGTAAAACTTTAACCCTTTCCTCTACCGGTTAGGTTTTTTTTTGAATGGTTTATTATTATAAATTAGCAATACAAATAAAAAAGCGATTCCAAATAAATTTGGAACCACTTTAAATGTTTTCACAACGGAATAATCCTTATTGTGAATGCTCATACAAAAATAATCCCAATAGATATCGTTACGAAATAAATTCACAACTTATAACTAATGGTTTATATATAAAGTATCGAGCATTTCGAAGCACTTCTTTTTCGGTTTATCACTATCTTTATTTACATACAATAATTTTGATTTAATCACTTATTGCCCAATGATTTATACACTTTATTGTGTGGTCGTACTTTATTTTTTTCATTCTGTTGATAGTATTGGCAAGACATACTCTTTTGCTCCCGATAATTATCGGAATTGGCTTGTGTTGTTGGCTTTTTTGAGCGAAATGTTTACATTCACAAACACCTAAAAGTAAATATAAAAGACGTGAGTAATTGCAAATGTGTTTGGCTTATGCGTTGACTATTTCATTTCTCCATTTATTGTTTCGATTATTTCTCTAAAACTATTCAGCCCTGATTCAATATTTTCAATGATTTCATTGGCTAAAATATCTGGGTCTGGTAAATTTTCTAAATCGGTTAAGCTTTTATCTTTTATCCAAAAAACATCTAAATTGGTTTTATCTCTTTGTATTAGCCCCCAAAAAGTTCGGACAAGATTATAGTTAAATAAATGTAATAAATTTGTCCATTATGAGTAAACGAACATTCACAAAACAGGAAAAG
>JALSLI010000170.1 GCA_026988395.1 Flavobacteriaceae bacterium
GGTTTTTTTGTTTTAACCGTGATTACACGGTTTAGTGTAGAAATTTTTTATCGTAAATGATCCAATCCAAAAAAGTAATTTCCAATTAAACTATTATTCGAGTACTCGGTAATGGTATTGCTGTTTAGTTTTATCTCCACTAAATATGGTTTCTCATCTCCCGGATCTGTAAATGTAAAGTAAAAACTATTATCACACCTATCATAATCTGTTTGGGTGTAAGCATAATTGCTGTTTACCATACTATATGGATTAAAGCTTAAAGCTGAAGAGTTAGTTAAATTCATTAAAGTACTCACTACCGGATTTGCGGTGTTACTTATATCAATTTTCACTAATTTTATAGATTGATTTGCAGTTTCTCCTTTAAAAGCATATAATGTATTGGCACCTGCATATTCAACACCAAAATAAAAGACGTTATTATTATTAAAAGTATCAATTTGCATCGTTGTTAATGTATCTGAAGACAGGTTATATTTAAATAAATAAGTATTTGCCAGATAGAAAATATTATCCGTTTTATCAGATGTTGATGAAATCTCTAAGGTATTAAAGATACCAGTATTTGATAGGTTAACAGAAAATGTAGAACTGATTATATTACCTGATTCATCAGTAATTTCAAAATTAGATGAATTAACTAAAATAGAATTTGGTTTAAGAAAATACAAATTACCTGCTAAAAATTCCGGTTGATTTCTGGTATCACCATTTGGGAAAACAGTTTGCGTAACAGCTCCATTTTGATAAGAGATAAGCATATCTGCCATTTTGTAAACTATTCTTGCATTGTAATCATCTATTGATGAGCGTACATGTCTTTGTCCTACTAATTGTTGTGCATAAATTGCATTACTGGGCAATTCTTGATTTGCCGCATTAAAATTAAACGATGTGGATTTCTGATAACTAAAAATGTTGAATTCGGCATTGGGGAGACCATTAGTTTCTCCCACAAGTTGAAAGAACATTGCACTACATGGTACATTTGGGTTATTGTTGTCATTAGTATCACACGAGGATACTGTAAAAATTAAGGTTAATAAAGCTAAGACGCTTAAAAAGTGATTTTTCATAATATTGTATTTAAAATTCATTAATAAATACAAAATAGGATTTTATTGTTACCCTCTACTTGCGTCTTTTTTTGCGTTTGTTATTTCTTTTTTTATTTTGCGGAAATTCCGATGGCAGCGATAATTCTTTATGACGTTTCCGTCCTTTTAAAACACTTTTATATTCTTTTTTGGAAGTTTGTTTTTTGTTTTGTAATAACTTTTCAATTAAATCTGTTCGGTTAACCTTAGACAATACATTTCGTATCCATTTTTGATTTTCCTTTTTATACCAAAAGAAAAAACGATGTTGATCTTCGCGTTCTCTTTTTTGTTTTGGCGTATTTATTTTTTCTAAGGTGTACGGATGGTAACCACTGTAATAAATGACTGTTGCCACTGTCATTGGCGTAGGAGTAAACCCTTGAACTTGTTCTAATTGAAAACCCATATCTTTAGTTTCGGCTGCTAGATTAGCCATATCTTCCAATTCACTTTTTGGATGACTGGAAATAAAATACGGAATTAATTGTAATTTTAAATTCTTCTTTTTATTGATTTGATCAAATTTCTTTTTAAAAATATGAAAATAATCAAACGATGGTTTTCGCATCAACTTTAATACGTTTGGCGAGGTGTGTTCCGGTGCTACTTTTAATCTTCCGGAAACGTGTTTTGTCATTACTTCTTCGGTGTATTCGTCTAATTCTTTTTGATCGGCATTTTTGTTAAATTCTTTTACCAACATATCGTACCGAATACCACTTCCTATAAAAGATTTTTTAATTTTAGGATGTTTATCAACTGCTTGGTAAATTTCGGTTAACGGTTTATGCGACGTATCTAAATTACTACATATTACAGGATTTATACAAGACGGAGCAACACATTTATCACAAATGGCTTGTATTTTTCCTTTCATTTTATACATATTTGCCGAAGGACCTCCAATATCAGATAAATAACCTTTAAAATCGGGCATTTGAGTTACTTTTTTGACTTCTTTTAAAATAGATTCTTTACTTCTACTGGCAATAAATTTTCCTTGATGTGCCGAAATGGTACAAAAACTACAACCTCCAAAACAACCACGATGGATGTTAATAGAAAATTTAATCATTTCAAAAGCAGGTATTGGCCCTCTTTTGTTGTATTTAGGGTGAGGTAATCTGGTAAAAGGCAAATCGAATGATGCATCAATTTCCTTTTCGGTCATTGTTGGATAAGGCGGATTTATTACCAATAATTCGTTGCCTACTTCTTGTATAATACGTCTTCCGAATGTTTTGTTGGATTCTTGCTCGATAATTTTAAAATTAGAGGCAAAAGTTTTTTTATCGTTTAAACAAGCTTCGTGTGAGTGTATTGTAACGTCTTTCCAATGTTTATTTTTTTGTAGTTTTTCATTCTTATCTTGTAGGTATGCAGTTTGTTTTATGGTTTTTAAAGAGGAGAATGGTACGCCTTTTTGTAGTAAGCCAACAATTTCACGTAAGGGTTGTTCGCCCATTCCGTAAACCAATAAATCGGCTCCGGACCAAGTTAATACGTTTGGTTTAAGTTGGTCACTCCAATAATCATAGTGTGTAACTCTTCTTAAAGAGGCTTCGATACCACCAATAACTACAGGTGTATCCGGAAATTTTTCTTTCAATATTTTAGTGTAAACGATTCCGGCATAATCCGGTCTAAAACCTTTATCGCCATTTGGTGTATATGCATCTTTATCACGTTTTCGTTTACTTGCCGTGTAGTTACTTACCATAGAATCCATAGCTCCTGCGGTAACGGCAAAAAACAATCTTGGTTTGCCTAATTTAGTGAAATCTTGTAAATTATCATGTACACTTGGCTGTGGTACGATTGCAACTTTAAGTCCGTAACTTTCTAAAATACGACCTATAACTGCAGCACCAAAAGAAGGATGATCTACATAAGCATCACCGCTAAACAGAATGACATCTAATTCTTCCCATCCGCGTAATTTTACCTCTTTATTAGTAGTAGGCAGCCAAGATGATAATTTTAATTCGTTTTGCATTTTGTTTTAAAAGTAACGGTTTCAAATTTTATTTTGAAACCGTTGTATTTATTATTCTGAAAGCAATTTTAGTTGCTAACTTTTAATTTTTATATTAATTGGTTCCACGTTTCTAAGCCTGCTTCCGGTGCTTGAAATAACCACAATGTCAAATATTTTAACACGTTGTCCTTTTCGCAATTTACTTACGTATTTTCTAGCTCTAGCATCCAGTTTATTACCACGTACTTTAATTTTTTTCTTTCCATCAAAGTTAATAGAGAAGCTTGTCGCTTTATATTTAGTGTTAGAGTCAAAGTGAATAGCACCAATTGTAGCAATACTAAGCGTTCTTTTAGACATAAATAAATAACCGAATTCGCCACGGATGGTACCTGCTAAACGTACTTTTGTTTCATCAAATGCAGGTGTTTCCGGTACATTTGCCACAGGTGCATTTGCCACAGGATTATTAGGGTCTGTACCTTCGTATCGGTATTTTCTAATAACAGAGTAGGTACTGTTAAATCGTATTTGAACCGGTTCGCCTTCTTCCATAACGGTAAAAACTCCGGATAATGGATGTTCCCCAACGCCGGGAGCTCTAAAATTCAATTTAATTTCTCCTTCTTTAATAAAATCGTCTTTTACTTTAACACCGTTTACAATTACGTTTTCCGGTGTAACCGAAGTATCATATCTACCTAAGAGAATTTTACCTCTTACTTTTTCGCCTTCTAAATAGGCATTTTTATCTAATTGTACAATACCAATAAAATTACGTAAGGCTAATTCTCTTTCAAACTCACCACTAATCATAGAGGATAGTAACTCTAACTTGATTAAATGCACATCATTTTGCATTTGTGATAAATTAGTAACTGAAGTAATTGCAGGAAATCCCTGAAATTTAAAATTTAACCATTTTATTTTTTTATCATTGGCACCAACCATGTCTTCAATTCTAAATCGGGCATTTACCAAAGAAGATATTGATGCAAACCCACGTCCTAAGGCACTGGCAATATCTGTTTTAAACTTATTAATTTTATCTAAAAATTCTTGCCCCTTAGCGGAAGGTTCATCACCAACAAAAAACAATTCATCAACAAATTTACTGTCTGCTAATTTAGAATAATCGGATTTATCATCTTCCGGTTCGTAATAATGTTGGTAAATTTCTTCTTTTAAATCCTCCAAATAATTGTAAAATTCTGTAGAAATACGGTCTACATTTTCAGCACGTTTTTGAATTGGTTTGTATTTTTTTGGATCTTCTTCAATTTTAGAATCCAATAATTGTTGATATACCTCGTTTCTTACATTAAGAACTTGGTTGGATTCCTCCAGTTTCTCATTCATAAAACCGAAAGCTTGAATTACTTTTTTGTCTTTACAAGACGACAAAAATAACAATGTGAGGGAGAGACTAAGAAGAATAATTTTTTTCATACGGATGAATAGTTATTAATTTTTTAAGTTTGTTTTATTACAAATAAAATATAATCGACAAATCTACAAAAAAATGTAGAATATCTGTGATTTAATATTAAAACCTTAAATCCGCGAAAGTATTTCTACTGCAAAGCCAAACTGCACGTCATTATTGGCAATGCTCGTTTTTCGATACTCACCATAACGACTGCTATGTTTGCGTGTCTCAAAACTGTGCTACACCAATACTAACACACATTTTGACTTTTCGTTACGAAAACCTTTGCGAATTTAAGGTAAAATGTAGCATAGTTTTAACGTTTTAGCTTCTTTTAAATTGATGTTGCTAAATTTAAAATATGTATTTTTGCAGTAAATATAATAAGAATAATAATGCAAGAGGAATCGAATAGACAAAAGAAAATAGCAGGAGTTTTACAAAAAGATTTAGTAGATATATTACAAGGTGAAGCTCGTGAAGCTTTAAAAGGGGTTTTAATTACGGTAACAAACGTATATGTTACATCAGATTTAACTGAAGCGAAGGTTAAAATTAGTATTTTTCCTAGTCAGCATTTGCAAAAATTAGTAAATGCGATGAATGAAAATATGGCAACAATACGTTATGAATTAGCAAGACGAACAAAACATCAATTACGTAGAGTGCCTGTTTTGCATTTTTATTCGGATGATTCTTTAGATTATATAGAAAAAATTGAATCTGTTTTAAAAGGAAATGTAGATAATCCGTTAAAACCTAATCAAGAAGAAGAGTAGAATTTGCAAATTTCGTATTACATAGCAAAACGTTATCTAAAAGCTAAAAGTTCTAATAACACAATCAATATCATTACAAAAATAGCAATGATTGGTGTGGTTATTAGCACGATGGCTTTGTTTATTGTGCTTTCTGCTTTTTCGGGATTAATTTCATTTAACGAAACATTTATCAATATTGCAGATCCTGATGTGAAAATTTTTCCTTTAAAAGGGAAGACATTTCCGGTAAACGACACTATTCTCATGGTATTAAAAAATAATGAGATAAAAGCTTTTTCAAAAGTAATTGAAGAACATGCATTACTTGAAAATAAGGATAAACGTGCTGTTGTGACACTTAAAGGAGTAGATGCAAATTTCACCAAAGTAAACCGAATAGATACAACAATGTATTTAGGTGAATGGTTTCCCGAAAAAGAAAGAAATGCCGTTGTTATTGGTTTGGCTGTTGCTAATAAATTAAGAACATTGCCTAACTCGTATGATGAGGATTTAAAAATTTATGTTCCAAAACCCGGAAAAGGACAATTAAATCAAAATTCTTTTAATAAAATACGTACCCAAACTATTGGTGTTTTTAGGGTAACTCCGGAGATGGACAGTAAATTTGTTTTTGCTCCTTTAAGTTTAACTCGTGATTTATTGCGTTATAATAAGAACCAAATATCGGCATTGGAAATTAAACTTAAAAAGGGTGTGGATGCAAGGAAATTTGTAAAAAAAACACAAAAAAAATTAGGAGCTGATTTTGTTATTAAAACCAGAAGACAATTAAACGAAAGTACTTATAAAATGTTAAATATGGAGCATTTTTTCTCTTATTTAATAGCAACATTAATCGGTATTATTGCTTTTTTTAATGTTATTGGAGCAATAATAATGATGATTTTAGATAAAAGGGAAAATTTAAAAACGCTTTTTAGTTTAGGATTAGACATCCATAAAATTAAAAAAGTCTTTTTTTATCAAGGATTGCTTTTAACTTTATATGGTATGTTTATTGGTTTGTTTTTGGCTGTTGTTTTTGTATTGCTTCAAAGACATTTTGGTTTTATAAAAATTAATCAAAGCATGGCTTATCCTGTTGCATTTAAAATCGCCAATGTGTTTGTTGTGATGGCTACAATTGGTAGTTTGGGTTTTATTGCTTCGTTTATAGCTAGTAGTAGAGTTACTAAAAAATTAGTTAATTAAACGTTCCGGTTTTACCTCCAAAATTATAAGTATCATAAACAATAGAATTCCCGCTGCTATTGATTAAAACCATATTTTCAATAGTAAAAACAGCAACATAAGTAAATGATCCATCATCGTTTTCGGTAATCGTATTATCTACTATTAACTTGCCACTACCAAGCCATTCTTTATTTAATTTAGGTGTACTCGGTGGAATAGCGGAACAGAAAAAGTCAGTCGGAACTGCGGTATCGTAAGTGCGATAAAAAATTTTATCGGTTAAAGTGTATTCTTTATGGTCTTGTTCCGTTTTAAAAAAAATATCATTTGTATTATTTTCGTTCAATTCTAATAGTAATGCCTCACTTTCATTGGTTTTGTACAAGATAAGGTTACCACAATTTTGAACCGAACTATTTTCAAAATTAAAAGTTGGAGCTTCAAAGTTACCATCATCACAAGAGGTAATAAAAATTAAGGATATTATAATAAAAATGCTTCTCATAAGATAAATTTTAAACAAAACTAACCAATTTATAAGAGTAATAGTCTAAAAAAATCTTAAAATTGTATCTTTGCTAACTAAATGAAGCAAATGAAAAAAAACATTTATTTTGATAATGCAGCAACTACACCAATGGACAAAGAGGTTATTGAGGTAATTGCCAAAACAATGGAATCTACTTTTGGAAACCCGTCTTCTACGCATCAATTTGGTAGAGCCGCAAAAGCAAAAATAGAACAAGCAAGAAAAGAAATTGCTAAATTATTAGGTGTAGATTCTTCCGAAATTATTTTTACTTCAGGTGGTAGTGAAGCCGATAATTTAATTTTAATTAATGCAGTTAAAAATTTGGGTATAAACCGAATAATATCTTCTAAAATTGAACATCACGCTGTTTTACACACATTAGATTTTTTAGAAAAAGAGTATAAAACGGAAATTGTTTACCTTAATATAGATAAACATGGCGAAATAGATTATCTACAATTGGCAGAGTTGTTACAAGAAGACAAAAAAACATTGGTTTCTTTAATGTACGTAAATAATGAGCTTGGTAATTTGTTGGATATTAAAAAAGTTTCTGATTTATGTATTACAAACAATGCGTTATTTCATTCGGATACAGTTCAAGCCATTGGTCATTTTAGATTGAATTTACAAGAAACACCAATCGATTTTATCACGGCTTCGGCACATAAATTCCATGGTCCAAAAGGAACCGGATTTGCATATATTAAAAAAGGTTTTGGCATACAACCGCTATTACTTGGTGGAGCACAAGAAAAAGGAGCCAGAGCGGGAACCGAAAACGTGCCAAGTATCGTAGGTATGGCATTTGCTTTAAAAAAGATGTTGGCTAATTTAAAGCAAGAACAAGAATATATTTTAGGATTAAAAAAATATTTAATCGAACAATTAAAAAAACACATTAAAGGTGCAGAATTTAACGGATTATCCGTTAATTTAGATAAAAGTTCTTATGTTATAACCAATGTTTTGTTCCCAAATGAAAAACCAATGTTGTTGTTTCAGTTGGATTTAAAAGGTATTGCCGTTTCCGGAGGTTCTGCCTGCCAGAGTGGAAGTAATAAAGGCTCGCATGTGTTAAATGAAATTTTATCACCAAGCGATTTACAAAAACCGGCAGTAAGATTTTCGTTTAGTAAATACAATACAAAGAACGAAATCGATGAAGTAATAAATATTTTACAGCAGCTTGTTTTGTGAGTTTTAGCCATAAATTTGTAAATTGCACAAAAAAACAATTACAATGTTAAGAAGAATTTGGCAAAAGGGAACAAAGCAAAAAATAATGTTAATCGTCTTTTTTATTATTTTGGCTTTTGCACTCTTCATTTTTAGAGATGATTTACAACCTTTCCTATTATTTATTAGAAAGCATATTTTTTTAATTCTACTTAGCTTACTTGTCTTTTTTCTTTCTGTTAAAGCTTTACGAAAGGCAACATCAGCAGGGAAAAAAACAGGCTATTTTATCTTTATGCTACTCTTTTTTGGAGCTTTGTATTTTGTTGTTTTTAAAACAACAATGTACCAGTTTATGCAAAAATATAATATCTATAAAAATTTAGATTTAACCGAA
>JALSLI010000171.1 GCA_026988395.1 Flavobacteriaceae bacterium
GCAACAGGGCATTTATTGTATTCTCGTTTTTGGCAAAAATTTTTATTTGACAGAGGTTTTGTTCCTAAAAAAGAATATGCTAAAAAACTAATCAATCAAGGAATGATTCTTGGTGAAAGTGCTTTTGTTTATAAGTTATTTGGTACTTTAGGGGTTACAGGTACAAGTCCAGAAAACGTTGTAACAACTAACTTATTTTATTCACCAAACATATTTATATCAACTAATTTAAAGAAAAAAATTGATAATAACGAATTAGATGTAGATTTAGAAATTCAAATTTCTAAAATTATGAATGAGCATGCTAATAAAGAAAATGAAGAAGCAAAAAAATCAAGTAGTGTTTATGGTAACTATACTAATGTTAATTATACTGATTTACACGTTCCTGTTAAATATGTAAACCATTCAAATGAATTAGATTTAACAGCATTTAGAAATTGGAGAGATGAATACAAAGGAGCTATTTTTCTTTACGAAGATGAAGGTAAAGTCCTTCCCTTTAGGAAGGATTTAGGATGGGAAGTTGGTCGTGAAGTAGAAAAAATGTCTAAATCCAAATACAATGTTGTAAATCCGGATGATATTTGTGAAGAATACGGAGCGGATAGTTTGCGTTTATTTGAAATGTTCCTAGGTCCTTTGGAGCAATCAAAACCTTGGAAAACAGCAGGAATTTCGGGTGTCTATTCCTTTTTAAAGAAACTTTGGAAACTCTACAAAATAGATGAAAATGGCGTTGCACATGTTTTAGACGAAGCACCTAGTAAAGAATCATTAAAGACTTTACATAAAACCATTAAAAAAGTAGATGAAGATATTGCCAATTTTTCTTTTAATACATCGGTTTCATCCTTTATGATAGCAGTTAATGAACTTACGCAGCAAAAGTGTAACCATCGTGAGATATTAGAACCATTATTGATTTTAATCTCGCCTTACGCTCCTCATATTGCAGAAGAATTATGGCATAAGCTAGGTCATAAAGAATCAATTTCTACAGCTGATTTTCCTAAATTTGAAGAAAAATATTTGGTTGAAAGCAGTAAAAATTATCCAATTTCCTTTAACGGGAAAATGCGTTTTACCAAAGAATTGCCTTTAGATTTGAGTAAAGAAGAAATAGAAAAAGCAGTGATGGAAGATGAAAGAACCCAAAAACAATTAGCAGGAAGAACACCTAAAAAGGTGATTGTTGTTCCCGGAAAAATTGTGAATATTGTTGGGTAGATTTTTATACCAATATAGATTGATTATGTTATATTTATAAACCTGGTATTATAATTCTTTTCTTAAAAATTTTCCGGTATAGCTATTTTTAACTTTGGTAATATCTTTTGGTGTTCCGGTAGCGATGATTTTTCCGCCTTTTTTTCCGCCTTCCGGACCTACATCAATTATGTGATCTGCTAATTTAACAACATCTAAATTATGTTCAATAATTAAGACAGTATTGCCTTTATCTACCAATTTATTTAGTACATCCATCAGCACACGGATATCTTCAAAATGCAAGCCTGTTGTAGGCTCGTCTAAGATATAAAGTGTGTTTCCGGTATCGCGTTTAGAGAGTTCGGTCGCTAATTTTATGCGCTGTGCTTCTCCTCCCGAAAGGGTTGTAGAAGGTTGCCCTAAGCTAATATATCCTAAACCAACATCTTGAATGGTTTTTATTTTTTTGTAAATTTTAGGAATTGATTCAAAAAAAACAACCGCTTCATTAATCGTCATATTTAGCACATCCGAAATGGATTTACCTTTATATCGAATTTCTAATGTTTCACGTGTAAAGCGTTTTCCCATACAGGTTTCACATTCTACATGAACATCTGGTAAAAAATTCATTTCGATTACACGAACGCCTCCTCCTTGGCATGTTTCGCATCTCCCTTCTTTTACATTAAAAGAAAATCTTCCGGGTTTATATCCTCTAATTTGGGCTTCCGGTGTTTTGGCAAATAGCGACCTGATTTCGGTAAAAACACCTGTATAAGTTGCGGGATTTGAACGTGGCGTTCTGCCAATTGGTGATTGATTAATGTCGATTATTTTATCAATATGTTCCAGTCCTGTAATGCTTTTATAAGGTAAAGGTTCTTTTACAGCTCTGTAAATGTGTTTGTTAATTATCGGATAAAGTGTCTCGTTAATCAAACTGGATTTTCCGCTTCCCGAAACTCCGGTAACGCAAATCATTTTTCCAAGCGGAATTTTAAGTGTAACATTTTTAAGGTTATTGCCGGTTGCTCCTTTTAAAATAATTTCCTTACCATTACCTTTTCGTAATTTTTTAGGAATGTTAAATTTCTTTTTTCCGTTTAAATACGAAGCAGTTAAGGTGTTAGAATGTAATAATTCTTCAGGATTACCTTGGCTGATTATTTCACCACCGTTTTTTCCGGCAAACGGACCAATATCAATAATAGTATCTGCTTGCAACATCATATCTTTATCGTGTTCTACTACAATAACCGAATTTCCTGTATCGCGTAATTGCACCAAAGAATTTATTAGCCGTTCGTTGTCTCTTTGATGTAAACCGATGCTTGGTTCATCTAAAATATACAAAACACCAACGAGTTTTGAACCGATTTGCGTTGCTAATCGAATACGTTGCGATTCGCCACCGGAAAGTGTTTTAGAGCTTCTGTCAATGGTTAAATAATCCAAACCTACATCAAGTAAAAAGCCAATGCGATCGTTTATTTCTTTTAAGATTTCTTCGCCTATTTTTGATTCGTTTTTAGAGAGTTTTAATGTTTTAAACCACGATGCCAATTCGGTAATATCCATTTGCGATAAATCGGAAATACTTTTGTCGTTTATCTTAAAAAATTGTGCTTCTTTTTTTAAACGTGAGCCATTACATTGGTCGCAAATACTTTCAACCATATATTTTTTTGCCCATCGTTTAATCGAAGAAGAGCCACTTTGTTCGTATAGGTTCTGAATAAATTTAACAATTCCTTCAAAATCAATTTTATACTCTTTGGTAACACCGGCAACTTTGGAGTTTACTTCAAAATTTTCTTTTCCGCCGTATAAAATCACATCAATTGCTTCCTTTGAAATTTTTTTAATTGGTGTCTGTAAGGTAAATCCGAATTTTTGACCAATAACTTCCAATTGTTTAAAAATCCACGTGTTTTTTTGTTCACCAATCGGTGCAATACCACCATTTTTAATACTTAGATTTTTATCCGGAAAAATTTTGTCAATACTTACTTCGTTTATCACTCCTAATCCATTGCATTTTGGACAAGCTCCTTTTGGAGAATTAAATGAAAAACTGTTTGGTTCCGGTTTATCGTATGAAATTCCGCTTGACGGGCACATTAAATTTTTGCTAAAATATCGTGCCTTATCCTCGCCTTCAACTGAAACAAGTAAGATGTTGTCACCGTGATACATAGCGGTTTTTATGGCCTCTGAAAGTCTTTTATCGGAATTAGTATTCACCTTTATACGGTCGATTACGATTTCTATGTTGTGTGTTTTGTAGCGATCCAACTTCATCCCTTTGGTGATTTCTTGTATTTTTCCGTTTACTCTAACGCGAACAAAACCTTGTTTGGCAATTTGTTCAAATAACTCACGATAATGTCCTTTACGCGATTTGATTACCGGAGCTAAGATGTTTATTTTTTTATCTTTAAAATCATTTAAAATCAGTTCTTGGATTTGCTCTTCGGAATATTGTACCATCTTTTCATTGGTAGCATATGAATAAGCGGTACCTACACGTGCAAAAAGTAAACGTAAAAAATCATAAATTTCGGTAATGGTACCAACGGTAGAACGCGGACTTCGATTAGTGGTTTTTTGTTCAATGGCGATTACGGGTGAAAGTCCGTCTATTTTATCAACATCCGGTCTTTCCAAATTACCTAAAAATTGTCTGGCATAAGCCGAAAAAGTTTCGATATATCGTCTTTGTCCTTCGGCATAAATAGTATCAAAAGCCAAAGAAGATTTACCACTACCACTTAGACCGGTAATAACAACCAGTTGATTTCTAGGTATTTTTACATCTATATTTTTTAAGTTGTGTACTCTGGCACCTTGTACATCTATGTATTCTTGTTTTTTCAAAAAAAGGATGATTTTTAGAGTCGCAAGATAAGCTAAAATTTAAAAAGTTGCTGTTAAGATATTGGTAATAATTGATACAAAAAAACGCATCAAATAATTGATACCAATTCAACATCAAATACGTTATAAATTATTTATCTTTTCCCGTTTTACTGCACTTAAAATTTAAAGATTGTAAAACAAAAAAATATTTCAAATTTATTCAACACATTTTGAAATTAAATTGGTATTATTTGATGCGTAAGTATTAGTTTTAAATTAGTTACCAACGGATAATTACACTTCCCCAAGTAAAACCACTTCCAAAAGCAGCTAAAACAACTAAATCGTTATCTTTTACCAAACCTTTTTCCCAGGCCTCAGTAAGTGCAATGGCGATACTTGCGGCAGTAGTGTTTCCGTAGTACATAATGTTGTTATATACTTGGTCATCAGACAAACCAAATTTTTTCTGCACAAATTGCGAAATTCTTAAATTTGCTTGATGCGGAATAAACATATCAATATCTTTTGCCGTTAAATTGTTGGCTTTTAATCCTTCATTTATGACTTCACTAAAACGAACAATCGCATTTTTAAATACAAATTGTCCATCCATATACGGATAATAACTAATATCATCAGGATTGGCACAAATTTCCGGAACCCAATGTTTGATACTTGGTGAAATGACCGTTAATTTTTCGGCATATTCTCCTTGACTGTGTAAGTGCGTAGATAAAATCCCTTTGGTATTATCTTCTTCTCTGGATAGAATTACAGCTCCGGCACCATCACCAAAAATCACCGAAACACCTCTTCCTCTAGTAGTTTTGTCTAATCCGTTAGAGTGGTATTCTGAGCCTATAACCAAAATATTTTTATACATTCCGGTTTTAATAAATTGATCGGCAACGGAAATAGCATAAACAAATCCGGAACATTGATTACGAACATCTAGAGCTCCGATATGCGGTAAATCTAACATATCTTGAATTTGCACACCACATCCCGGAAAAAAATAATCCGGACTTAAAGTTGCAAATACAATAAAATCGATGTCTTTTTTATCTAAACCTGCTCTTTCAATGGCAATTTTAGCAGCTTTTGCACCCATTGTTGCTGTAGTATCTTCTTTGTCTTTTATCCATCTTCTCTCTTTAATTCCGGTACGCTCTTGAATCCAAGCGTCATTGGTATCCATCATTTTTGCCAAGTCATCGTTTGTTACAATGTTATCCGGAACAAAAAATCCTAATCCTGTTATTTTTGAATTGTACATTTGTTGATTGTTTAAATTTAATTCAAAGATAATACTTTTATATATTGCATATTGTAGCGTACTTTTTATTTATTAACTTTTTAAAAGTTTCCGTAATTTTGGGAATTTTTTATCAATTTTTTTAATTCACTATCTTATCTTTGCCTTTATGACAAGAAAAATTTTAAGTTTAATTTTAGTTGTATCATCCTTGACTTTGTATGCACAACGCCGTAAGCCGATAAAGCAGTTAGATGCAAACGGTTTGATAACAAATCGATTGGATAACGACACCACATTTGTTAAAGGAGAAATAAAAATAGACCTTAGCGGAAAGACAACTTATACAGATTACAAAATTTTTAATAAAGAGCGAGACACTGCATATGTAGATACTACAATGACAATTGAAAAGTATTATAAATTCAATTTTTTACGAAAAGATGATTTTGAATTGCTACCATTTCATAATCAAGGGCAAACAGCAAATAAATTAGCCTATGATTTTGAAGATTTGAATCTATATCCTAATTTAGGAGCAAGAGCTAAGCAGTACAATTTTTATACAGTTAAAGATATTTATTATTACGAAGTGCCAACACCAACTACCGAATTGGCTTGGCGAACAGGATTGGAACAAGGGCAGTTTTTAGATGCTTTAATTACTTTAAATTTAACAAAAAGACACAATATTGCATTAGCATATAAAGGATTGCGTTCGCTTGGTAAGTACCGAAATACCTTGTCTAGCCATGGTAATTTTAGAATGTCATATCAGTATCTTTCAAAAGATAAAAAATACCGTTTACGAACGCATTTAGCAGCTCAGGATTTGCTTAACCAAGAAAATGGCGGTCTAACCGATGAATCGATTGCTTTATTTGAAGCCAATGATAAGAATTTTAAAGAAAGAGGCAGGTTGGAAACCAATTTTATAGATGCAAGTAATATGTTGCGAGGTAATCGATACTATCTGGAGCACGATTATGCTGTTTTAGGAAAGAAAGACAGTTTAAATCGCGTTAGAAACAGTTTAAAAATAGGTCATATTTTTAATTACAATACGTTACATTACGAATTTGATCAAAAAGAAGATAATGCCATTTTTGGCGATGCTTTTACATCTTCAATTAAAGATAAGGCTTTTTTAGAAACGGTATATAATGAAGTTTCTGTAGGCTTTGAATCGCCAATTGTCTTAGGAAGATTAAAAATAATGGCAGGAAATTACAACTATAATTATCGTTTTAAAGACATTAAAATAATTCAGAATACGGTAATTCCGCAAGGAATAAAAGGAAATGTAACTTCGCTTAAAGCAAAATGGGATACGTATTATAAAAGTATTAAAATTAAAGCAAAGGCAGGAGTTAATGTTCTTGGTGATTTAGAAGGAAATTATTTTAAAGCCGAAGGAACCTATAAACAAGATAGTTTGTTTACTTTAAAAGCGAGTATTAGTAATACGAGTAAACAGCCAAATTTTAATTTTTTATTGTATCAAAGTGATTATAAAGCGTATAATTGGCACACTAACGGATTAAAAAATCAGTTAACTAGAAATTTAAAATTTTCTTTCTTATCGGAAAAATTTATTGATGCCACAGCTACCATTACGCAAATAGACAATTATGCTTTTTTTACAGATGGAGATGGAGACGGACAAATAGAACCAAATCAGTTTACCGGAACGATAAATTACTTAAAATTAGAAGTTAAAAAGAAACTTAGGTATCGAAAATTTACTTTAGACAATACCATCGCCTATCAAAAAGTGGCAAATGGCGAAACGGTTTTACATGTACCACAGATAATAACGCGTAATAGTTTGTATTATTCTAATTATCTTTTTAAAGGAAAGCCTTTGTATTTACAAACCGGTGTTTCGGTAAAATATTTTACCAAATATAAAATCGACGCTTACAATCCACTATTAGCCGAATTTTATGTACAGAACACAACGGAAATAGGTGATTTTCCTATTGTAGATTTGTTTATAAATGCCAAAGTGCGCCAAACAAGATTGTATTTTAAATTGGATAACTTTGGTTCTATATTTTTAAAAAAGAACTATTATTCTGCACCAACTTACCCGTATCGTGATTTTGTAATTCGATTTGGTTTGGTTTGGAATTTTTTTATTTAATGTAGTTTGGGTTTATATTAAAAAGAAACTTAGTTGTTATTAAACTCTTTTAATATTTTGGGTACTAATATTCTTGTTAAAGTACTAATAGCTATTTTTGATTTATCTAATAAACAACCTAAAGAATAATTTTTATCTAATTTAATTAATAAAAATAGGGTGTCCATCTCTAAATTTACTATCATAAAGTCATTGATTGGAGGGAAACCTATTTCAAATAATTTTTTTTCCAAAAAATTTTTAGTTTGCATAAAAATGGTATAAAATTCTGAATTTGAATTAATACTAATTAAACTCACTTGATCTTCGTTATTCCATAAATCAACAGACAGTAAAGAGTTTCCGAAATCTGTTTTAATCATAGCTATAAAATTTTCTTTTGTCATAAAAAATTTTTAAATGTTATCAACCGTAAGGGTAACTAATGTTTGGTTTAATAGACTGTAGGCGATTTCTCCAAAAGTTATGGGACCATTAACGTTTTTTATATTTTTTCCTTCCAATTCTCCGTATAGATAGTTTAAAACACAATTGCAAGAAAATAAATTGGTGGAAGGTAAATTTTGGGTTTCTTCATTAAATTTACTTATATAATTTGGTACTTGTTGTGGAAATTTATAGCTTTTACTTTTAAAAACCGGAGCAAAAAAACTAACTTTTTTATTTTCAATATCAACTTCTTTTATGCAGACATTAATTGAAGCTCCGGAATAATTTGCTATTAATGGTAATTTACGGTCTATATTATTTTCTATAATATATTCTGCAAAGTTTATATCACGTCCGTTTATCATACAGTTACTAACCTCAAAAGTATCATTATAAAATTTAATTTCATCTCCATTAGCATTTGGTTTAAAAATATTTACAATATTAACTTGAGCAAATTTATTGTCCGGTAAGGACACGTGAATTGCAACAGCCTTATTTTCAAATATTTCA
>JALSLI010000172.1 GCA_026988395.1 Flavobacteriaceae bacterium
ACATTATAGCATACACAGCATTATCTGATAAAAATAAACAATTTTTAGAAAAAAAAATATCGGAATTGTTTCAAATTATCAGTAGTAAATATGCTGTTTATTGTAGACTTGTAAAAGGAGATACAATAGAATGCGTTATCGACAAACCGGAAGATGCTTTTGAAATTGCTTTGTTAATTAAAACATTTATTAAAAGTCTACCAATAAAGGAAACAAACAACAAACGTTTTAAATATTTTAAAACCTTTGGTATTCGAATAGCAATTGCCATAGGCAAACTTAGCAGATACGATAAAAAAAGAGGTATTATAGATGGTGAGGCAATTTATATGGCAGGCAGAAAAATAAACGAAGAAAATACACATCAAAAAAAACGGATTGTTATTAAAAATACCTTATTTTTTGTATCTAAAAATGAAAGTTTAAATCGTCAATTTCAAACAATTTTCTCTTTGGTAGAATTTATATTAAATAAAGCCACAGCTAAACAATGTGAAGTTATTTTTTATAAAACATTGGGATATAAAGAAACCGAAATAGCAAAAATTATAAATGTTAGTCAGCCTGTAATAAATCAACATTCGGTGAGTGTTGGATGGAATGCCTTAGAACAAACCATACGTTATTTTAGAGAAACCGTAAAAATCCTTTAAAGATGAATTTTACTACTTTACTCCTACTTCAAATATTAGCCCATTTTTTGGCGGATTACACGTTTCAGAATGATAAAAACGCGAGTGATAAAAATAAAAAAGGATTTAAAAGTAAATTCTTAAAATGGCATATTTTAATTGTTTTTATGCTTTCTTGGTTGCTTTCTTTTCAGTTAAAATTCGTTTTTGCCTCACTAATAATTGCATTTATTCATTGGCTTATAGATGGATTTAAACCAAAATTAAACAAAGGAAAATACAGTTTTTTTATCGATCAGTTTTTACATTTAAGCATTTTAACAATAGTAACTTATTTATATGTAGAAAAATTTGGTATCAGCGATTTGCCATTTGCAATTCCTAAAAAACTGCTTTTTATTATTTTGGCTTTTTATTTAACAGAAAAACCGACGAATATCTTTATACGTGAAATTTTTAGACTTTACAAAATAAAATTTAACGTTGTAAAAAATGAACTATTAAATGCCGGAAAATTAATTGGAATTATAGAACGATGGCTTATCTTATTATTTGTCTTTTTAAATCAATACGAAGCAATTGGTTTTTTAATTGCCGCAAAATCCATTTTACGTTATAATCCAAATAATGACACCGAAAACTTTAATAAAACCGAATATGTTTTAGTTGGTACCATGCTCAGCTTTTTTATTGCCATTTTTTTAGGAACAATAACAAAATTGTTAATCGAAAAAATCTGACTTAATGAAATATAACACATTCTATTTTATATTTTTAGTTTTATTATTGTTAACAGCTTTTATAGTAAATATTAGTTTTGGATCGGTTTCTATTCCGTTTAAAACGGTGGTAAAAAGTTTTTTTACAGATCAAAACATTAAAGAATCTTGGCTGTATATTATTAAAAATTACCGTTTACCAAAAGCAATAACCGCAATCTTGGTTGGTTCCGGTTTATCTATTAGCGGATTGTTAATGCAAACACTTTTTAAAAATCCGCTTGCCGGACCTTTTGTTTTGGGTATCAGTTCGGGTTCTAGTTTAGGAGTTGCATTGTTGATTTTAGGAGGAAATCTCCTTGGTTTTTCAGCAATTGGCAACTCTAATTTAAGTTTGGCAATAGCATCCGGAATCGGTGCTTTTTTAGTGCTACTTGCCGTTGTTCTCGTTTCCAAAAACGTACGAAATACAGCTTCCATTTTAATTATTGGTTTGATGTTTGGAAGCATAACAAGTGCTACAATTAGCATTTTGGCATATTTTAGCAGTGCCGAGCAATTACAACAATTTTTATTTTGGACTTTTGGCAGTCTAGGCAATTTAACATGGCAAGAACTCGGTTTGTTTTTTATTATTTACCTTATCGGAATGCTACTACTCTTATTTGTATTTAAACCATTAAACACATTACTCTTAGGCGATAATTATGCCAAAAGTTTGGGTGTAAACATTAAAAAAACAAGATTTATCATCATTTTAATTACAGCAATCTTAACCGGAATAATTACGGCATTTTCAGGACCAATTGCCTTTATAGGCTTGGCTGTTCCGCATTTAGCGAAAATGCTTTTAAACACTTCTGACCATAAAATTTTACTTCCTGCTACTTTTTTAATAGGAAGTATTGTTATGTTAATAAGTGATACAATTGCACAATTACCAAACTCTGCTTACACTTTACCGATAAATGCCATTACAACAATTTTTGGAGCACCGATTGTAATTTGGTTGTTAATTCGTAAAAAACAAATTGTATAGCTATTACTTTCCGGATATAACGCTTTCTTGAATTTTAATAGATTCTTGATGAATAGCTTTATAAATTTTCTCCATAAACCCTTTTGCCAATCCAATTTTATCTCCTTTTTCGATACGTTCTTGTAATAGTTCATTCCATCTTTCCGGTTGTAAAATAGCTACATTTTGTGCTTTTTTCTCGATTCCTATTTTTTGAGAAATTGCCATTCTATTAGCCAATAATTGAATTAAAGAAGCATCTATTTCATTAATTTCATCACGAAGTACTTCTAATTTTTTTAAAGAATTTTCTTTTTCAAAAGAAGATTTTCTTACTTTAAGTAAGTCTGTAATTTCGTTTAATCTCACAGGAGTGATTTGTTGTTTGGCATCACTCCAGGCGTTATCCGGATCATGATGTGTTTCAATCATTAATCCATCAAATTGTAAATCTAATGCCATTTGCGAAACATCTAAAATATTTTCACGATTTCCGCAAATATGCGAAGGGTCATTAATTAGAGGCACTTCCGGTAAACGGTTTTTAAAATCAATTGCTATTTGCCAATTCGGATTGTTACGATATTTTGTTTTTTGATAGGTTGAAAATCCGCGATGAATAGCTCCAACATTTTTAATATTTGCTTTTTGAATACGTTCAATTGCTCCAATCCACAGTTCTAAATCAGGGTTTATCGGATTTTTAACTAAAACAATTTTATCCGTATTTTGTAGTGCATCTGCTATTTCTTGCACGGCAAAAGGATTTACGGTTGTTCTGGCACCAATCCATAAAATATCGATATCGTGTTCTAATGCCAATTTAACGTGATTGGCATTTGCAACCTCAACAGCAGTTAATAATCCTGTTTGCTCCTTTACTTTTTGTAACCACGGAAGTGCCAAAGCACCAATTCCTTCAAAATTTCCGGGTCTGGTTCTAGGTTTCCAAACACCTGCTCTAAAAACAGTTGCATCTGTTTTTGCCAAATCGTGTGCAATTTTTAAAACTTGCTCTTCGGTTTCGGCACTACACGGACCGGCAATCACCAATGGGTGATCTAAATTCATTTTTTCTAGCCAATTATTTTGTGTCATCATCTTTTAATATTTTACAAAAATACTGCTTTTTTAGTTTAGTATTTCTTTGATTTTATTTGTTTTCTTTATTGTATTATAAATTTTTTCTTGTTCTTTATTTTCAATATTTCGTTTAAATTCTTGTAAATTCCGGATGTATTCTTCTAAGGCATTTAAAATGTGTTTTTTATTTTGTATAAAAATTGGTGTCCAAGTAGTTGGTGCACTTTTTGCCAATCTTACAGTAGATTCAAAACCACTACCTGCCATATTAAAAATAGTCTCTTCTTCTTTTTCTATTTCCAAAACTGTTTTCCCTAACATAAAGGAACTTATATGTGATAAATGCGAAACATAAGCAATATGTTTGTCGTGTTGAGAAGCATTTTCCATAAAAACAAATCGCATTTGTAAAGGCTTCATTAATTCTTGATACAATTCCAATTTTTCTTTAGCTGTTTGAGATTGTTCGCAAATAATATTTACTTTATCGGTAAATAAATTTTTAACTGTAGCTTTTGGACCGGAAAATTCAGTACCTGCAATTGGATGCGTTGCTAAAAACTGGTTTCTCTTTGGATGATTTTTCACTTTTTTACACACATTTTCTTTTGTTGAACCAACATCAAAAACCAAAATATTTTTGGGGATCTTATTTAAAATGGAAAAAACTACATCAGCCGTTTTATCTACAGGAACTGCAACAACAATGACATCCATTAAATCTATTTTATCAAATGAGATGATTTTAGAAACCAATCTTAAATCCAGAGCTTGCTGTTGGTGTTCTTGATTATTATCAATACCAAAAACGGTGTGATTTTTAGAAAATTCGAGTGCTAATGAGCCTCCAATTAAACCTAATCCTATAATTGCTATTTTCATTTTTTAAAATTTATACGTTGGTAAACTTCGTTTAATTTATCTTCATTTATACATAAAGAAATTCGGATATACTCTTTTCCGTTTGAACCAAAAATAGTTCCCGGAGTAATAAAAATATGTTTATTATAAAGTAATTTTTCGGTTAAACCGAAAGCTGTTTCTCCATCAGGAAGCTTAGCCCAAACAAATAAACCAACACTATTTTTATTGTATGTACAGTTTAGCGTATCTAATATTTTCCACACTATTTTTCTTCTTTTTTCATAAATAGAATTCAGTTTTTTAAACCAACCGTTTCTAGTCTGTAAAGCAACAATTGCTCCTTTTTGAATGCCGTAAAACATACCACTATCCATATTACTTTTTACTTGTAAAACGGTTTTTACATAAGAAGCTTTACCTAACAACATACCAACACGCCAACCTGCCATATTAAAAGTTTTACTAAGGGAATTTAGCTCTAATGCTACATTTTTAGCTCCTTTAACAGACAAAATACTTAAAGGTTTTTGATTTAAAACAAAGCTATATGGATTATCATTTACCAACAAAATTTGATGTTTTTTGGCAAAAGCAATTATACGTTCATAAAAAGAAATATTTGCTACAGCTCCCGTTGGCATATTAGGGTAATTTAACCACATAATTTTAACTTTAGACAAATCTGTTTTTTCCAAAGTTTCTATATCAGGTAACCAATTATTTTTTTCAGATAAATCGTAAAAAACGGGATAGGCTCCGGCCATTTTTGTTGCTGAGGTGTACGTTATATATCCGGGATTTGGCACCAAAACCTCATCGTTCTTGTTTAAAAAAGCCATTGAAATATGCATAATCCCTTCTTTTGAACCCATTAATGGAAGAATTTCATCTTTTACATCTAAGGTTACTTGGTAATGATGTTGGTAAAAATCGGCTATTGCTTTTCTAAATTCTAACAGACCGTGATAGCTTTGATATGAGTGATTACTATCCTTAGAAACAGCCTCTAAAATCTCTTGAATGACTTTTTTGGGAGGAGCTAAATCCGGTGAACCAATTCCTAAATTTATAATTGGTTTCCCTTGATTTTGCATCTCTTTTATTTCTTTTAACTTGGTAGAAAAATAATATTCGTCTATATATTGTAATCTATTTGCTCTTTCTATTATCATCTGTTTCTTTTTTCGTATTTGGGTATTTTCCTAAAATTTTAATAGCAATTTCATTTTTAATTAATTCTTGCTTCGCCTTGTAAAACTGTGTAACATCGTTAAAAATAACGTCTGCAAAAAAAGCGTATTCCCAAGGATCATTTTCTATTGGTAAAGACTGGATTTTTGTTAAATTTAATTTGTTTTTTACAAAAATTTGTAAAACCTCGGATAAACTTCCCATTTTATGTTTGGTAATAAATTTTAAAGAAACTTTGTTAAAATTTTCTTTTTTATAATCTTTGTTATCCAATATAAAAAATCGTGTATAATTTTTTGGATTGGTGTGTATATTGGATTTAATAATCGGCATTTTATACATTTCGGATGCCTTTACACTAGCTATTGCAGCGACATTATTCAATTTATTTTCTTTAATTCTCTTAGCGGCTAATGCAGTATCATCGGTTTCTATTAATTTAATTTTAGGATATTTTCGTAAAAAATCTCTACATTGGTTTATTGCCATAGGATGCGACCAAATTTCTTTAATATTAGTCATTTTTTGATTTTTGATTGCCATTAATTGATGTGCTATAGGCAAATAATACTCGCCTACAATGTTTAAATTAAACTTGTCTATTAATTTATAATTTGCTAAAATAGCTCCGGCAATAGAATTTTCGATGGCCATAATTAAATATTCTACATTTTGTTCTTTTAATAAATGAGGCATTTCTTCAAATGTTAAACATTCATTTAACACTATATTTTTTCCAAAATAATTGTTTGCCACAATGTGATGAAAAGATCCTTTTATACCTTGAATTGCTATTGTCATATGTTTTTAATGCATAAAAAAGTCTCGTTAAAAACGAGACTTTATTGTAAATTACTTGAGTTATATTTTAATTATACACATACATCATCTCGATAGTTTTATTCTAAAATAAAACCAATACAAGAAAGTAAAATATGTGTTTTGTAAATTCATTACTATTATTTAGTGTGACAAATCTAAACAAAAAATTAAACTAAACAATATTTTTTGATTTTTTTTTAAAAAATAAGTAATACCTTAAAAAATTATACTTTTAATTCTTTTATCGTTATTTTTTTGGCAGCTAGCTATTTACTTTTGTCTTAATGAAAAAATTAAGAGAACATTGGGAGATAAGCTCTAACCTGCAATTGGCATTAATCATTTTTGTCTTTGCCATTAATGGTTCTTTATCTGCTTTTGCCACCAGAAATTTTTTTAGTCTCATTCATCATTCAAGAGAAAACGTTCATCCAATTTTTTATTGGTTGGTTTACTTTATAACCATTAGTGTTTTTTACTTTTTATTGCTAGCAATAACCAGTAGAATTTTTGGAAAAAACACCTTTCCTTTTTTTAAAAAATTTGCTAAAAAATCTTTAAAACCATTAGGTCTAAGCAGGTTTATTTTGTAGTATCTTTCTTAAAATAAGTAGTCCAAATCCACATTATGGTAAAGGTAGGAATAAAATCCGTCCAAGGTGCAATTTCCTCTAAAAACACCGTAGCACTTGCTATTTTTGAAGGCATTCCTTTATACAATTTCAACATTAAATAAGCTGCAATTGGTGCCCAAACAACGTCCGAAAATTCTCCAATCGTAGGAATGGTAAAAGATATTAATCCGATTAAATCGAGTACAATACTAATAACTAAAAGTGAATATTTGTTTTTCATTGTTTTTTATTAATGAGTACAAAAAACAAGCCAAAAGTTACAATACTAATGTAAATTAGCATCAATTAGTTTTAAAAATTCCAATCTTGTTTCTACATTTTTAAACACACCTCTAAAAGCCGAAGTGGTTGTAACCGAATTCTGTTTTTGCACACCACGCATCATCATACACATATGTGAGGCTTCAATAACCACAGCGACACCTTGTGGTTTTAACACTCTATCGATTACATTTACGATTTGATCGGTTAAACGTTCTTGTACTTGCAAGCGTCTAGCAAAAACATCTACTACTCTTGGTAATTTACTCAAGCCTACAATTTTTCCGTTAGGAATATAAGCAATATGAGCTTTACCAAAAAAAGGCAAAATATGATGTTCGCAAAGCGAATACAGTTCGATATCTTTAACGATGACCATTTCGGAATAATCTTCAGTAAATAAAGCGGATTTTAAGATTTCTTCGGCATCTAAATCATAACCTTGTGTTAGAAATTGCATTGCTTTTGATGCACGCTCGGGGGTTTTTAACAAACCTTCTCGTTGTGGATCTTCTCCTATTTCTAAAATTATTGCTTTGTATTTCTCTTTAATATTCTCAGTTGTTTGTATGTTGTATTCTTCAAATTTATTGTAGCTCATAGTAATTTATTTTAGAAATTTAAATGTATAAAAATAAGACTTATTAGAGAATAAATTTCTTAAATGTTAATTAATAAAATTGGATTCTTACTTTTTCAACTTTTCTTTAAATTTCTTTCTAAATTTTATCAGTTTAGGGTTTATTACCGCATTACAATAACCTTGTGATTTGTTGTTGTTAAAGTAGTCTTGATGATAATCTTCGGCTTTATAATAATTATTAAAAGGCGTTACTTCGGTAACTATTTTATCATCAAAAACGTTTTCTTTTTCCAATGCTTTAATAAAATCGAGTGCTTTTTGTTTTTGTGCTTCGTTATGATAAAAAATTACCGAGCGATATTGCGTACCAACATCTGCACCTTGACGGTTTAATGTGGTTGGATTATGTGTAGCAAAAAACACATCTAACAACTCTTCGTAACTGATTTCTTTTGGGTTATATGCAATTTGAATCACTTCGGCGTGACCGGTATTTCCAGTACATACTTCGCGATAAGACGGATTTTTGGTCGTTCCACCTGCATAACCGGATTCTACGCTTTTTACACCTTTTAATTCCGAAAAAATAGCTTCGGTACACCAAAAACAGCCACCTCCAAATGTGGCATATTCTATATTGTTTTGTTCTTTCATTGGTACTTTTTTATCAATTAAATTAAATGCCGCTAATGCGAAAAGCAGTAAAAATAATACTATTTTTTTCATTTTTATTCTTTTTTAGCTATTTGTCGGAATCACATCGTATTTCTTACAGTTTTAACTTCTTTAAAGTTTCTAAAACCACATACAACATTTCATTTGTAATATCTAAATGTGTTACCATTCGTATTTTCCCTTGTCCCATTTCGGTAATTAAAATATTTTTTTCTTTCATTTTAGCGATAAATTCTTCCGGTTTAACCGAATCGATTATGTTAAAAATCACAATATTTGTTTCAACAGGTTCCACAGTTTTTACAAATGGAAGTGTTTTTAAAACTGCTTCAATTTCTTTTGCTTTTTGATGATCTTCTACCAATCTATCTACGTGATGATCAAGAGCATAAATTCCGGCAGCAGCCAAATAACCAACCTGACGCATGCCGCCACCCAAACGTTTTCTAACACGTAAAGCTTTACGAATATGTTCTTTGCTACCTATTAAAATCGAGCCAACCGGAGCTCCTAAACCTTTGGATAAACAAATAGAAATCGTATCAAACAACTTACCGTAAGTATTTGGCTTTTCATTTTTTGCCACTAAAGCATTGAATAATCTTGCTCCGTCTAAGTGAAAATTAAGGTTGTTTTCTTTACATAAATCACCTATTTTAGATATTTCATTAATATTCCAACATGCACCTCCTCCTTTATTTGTTGTATTCTCAACAGCAACCAAAGTTGTTTGCGGTAAATGGATATTGTCGTTTAAATGTAAGGATTCTCTAACTTGTTCTGCGGTGAACATACCACGATTTCCATCAATTAAACACGAAGTAACTCCGGATGTTGCAGCAGCTCCGCCTCCTTCAAAATTATAAACGTGTGCCCATTTATCGCATATCATTTGTTCGCCGTGATTGGTATGAATATTTATTGCTACTTGATTTGCCATCGTTCCGGAAGGAAAAAAAAGAGCATCTTCCATACCAAACATATCGGCAACTTTTTCTTGTAATTTATTCACTGTTGGGTCTTCTTGAAACACATCGTCGCCAACTTCAGCTTGAAACATAGCTTGTAACATTTCTTTGGTAGGCTTTGTAACCGTATCGCTTAGCAGATTTATCTTTTCATTCATTATATTAAAAGTAAAATTATTTGTTAATTGATTTAAAAGTTTATTTTTGCTCTATGGTAACATCTAATCAAATAAAAGACATTTTTCAAAGAGTCGGCAAGTTAAAAACTTACTTGGATATAGACAAGAAGTTAATTGAAATTTCTAATGATGAAGAAAAAGCTTCTAATCCGGATTTTTGGAATGATTCTAAAAAGGCGGAAGTGTTTATGAAAAAACTTCGTTCCACAAAAAAATGGGTAACCGATTATAATAAATTAAAACAAGAAGCAGAAGATTTACAGGTTTTATACGATTTTTATAAAGAAGACGGAGCTAGTGAGCAAGAAGTTGAAGAACAATTTACCAAAACCATACAATTATTAGAAGATTTAGAGTTTAAAAATATGCTTTCGGAAGAAGGTGATGAATTATCTGCCATACTCCAAATAACAGCCGGAGCCGGCGGAACAGAAAGTTGTGATTGGGCTCAAATGCTTATGCGAATGTATATAATGTGGGCAGAAAAACAAGGTTTTAAAATTAAAGAACTCAATTTACAACAAGGTGATACTGCAGGAATTAAAACTGTTACCTTAGAAATTGACGGTGCATATGCCTTTGGATATTTAAAAGGTGAAAACGGTGTACATCGTTTGGTACGGATTTCACCTTTTGACAGCAATGCCAAAAGACATACTTCTTTTGCTTCGGTTTATGTTTATCCGCTTGTTGACGATTCTATTGAAATTGAAATAAATCCGGCAGATATTACTTGGGATTTTGCTCGTTCGGGAGGTGCCGGCGGACAAAATGTTAACAAAGTGGAAACCAAAGCTATTTTACGGCATAAACCAACGGGGATTTTAATTGCAAATTCCGAAACTCGCTCGCAATTAGAAAATCGTGAAAAAGCGATGCAAATGTTAAAATCCCAACTATATGAAATTGAATTACAAAAGCGACGTGAAAAACGAAGTGCAATTGAAGATAATAAAATGAAAATTGACTTTGGCTCTCAGATTAGAAATTATGTAATGCATCCGTATAAATTAGTAAAAGACGTCCGTACCGGTTATGAAACCGGAAATGTAGATGCTGTAATGAATGGTAATATTGATGATTTTATTAAAGCTTTTTTAATGCAAAACAGCAATACTGAAAATGATTTGTAAAAAAGACTATCTTATTTAGGTGGTCTTTTTTCATTTTTGTTTTTTATTTAAGAATAAATTTAACAAAATATTATTACTTGATTAGGTATCTCAACATACATATGTTATTAAATTTGTGCAAATCAAAAAATTATATTATGAAAACTCTTTACTTTTTTTTACTTTTATTTTTTATCAACACTGTTTTTTCACAAAGTATGTATCATTTTGAGGCAGATAACAACACCTACCAAGATTTAACCAATGCAACTGTTTTAGCAACAGGAGACTGGGATGATCCGGGTTTTAACATTCCAATCGGTTTTGATTTTCAATTAGGAACTTTTAATTTTAATACCATCTCTATTGCAGATTGGAGTTCCGGAGGAATTGTTTCAACAGTAAACAGTGCAACAGGCACAATACCTATAATGTTAATTATCGGACAAGATATTGTAAGTTTAAGTAACACCACATCACCAATTTCTTATATTACAACAGGCACAGCAGGAAATAAAATTTTTAAATTGGAATGGAAAAATTTTGGTTTTTTTGATGATAGTACTAGCTCCGATTTTATGAATATGCAATTATGGCTTTACGAAGGAAGTAATATTATTGAATACCACTATGGTAATACTTCTATAAATAATCCCGGAGAATCCTTTGAAGGTGAAACAGGACCATCTATTGCGCTGATAACAGGATATAATATGGATATTGATGAAATAACAAATGAAACCTATATTCTTAGTGGTAATCCTGTAAATCCAAATGTATTAATTTACCACGCAGGAGATTCCGGTGATTCAACAGCTATAGACGGAGCAATTCCAAGTGGCACTATCTATCGCTTTATTCCGCAAAACACAAATTCGATTAGAGATTTTAATAGTTTAAATGTTAGACTTTATCCCAATCCGTCAAAAAAATATATAAATATTGAACTTAAAAACAATCTATTAATTAAAAAAATAGAACTATATAACAATTTAGGAAAAATTATTTTATCATTAAAAAACACTAGCAAGTTAATTGATATTTCTTATTTACCAAATGGTATTTATTTTATTAAGATTAAAGATAGTAACGATAATTTTATTCTAAAAAGTTTTATTAAGGAATAACAAAATTTCAAAAACAAAAAAACCTCCAAAACAATAAACTTTGGAGGTTTCCTTCTAAATTAAATTAATTTTTAACGATACATTTTATCGCGTAACTCTTTAATTTTTGGATCTGCATGATATTCCTCAAAAGTCATATATCTATCAATTACACCTTTTGGCGTAATTTCGATAATACGATTACCAACAGTTTGAGCAAATTCGTGATCATGTGTAGATAACAAAACTGTTCCTTTAAAGTTAATGATTGAATTGTTTAATGCTTGTATTGATTCTAAATCCAAGTGATTTGTTGGCTCGTCAAACAACAATACATTGGCTCTTTTCATCATCATTTTAGATAACATACAGCGTACTTTTTCACCACCTGATAAAACGGTACATTTTTTTAAAGCTTCTTCACCACTAAAAATCATTTTACCTAAAAATCCGCGTAAATGAACTTCTTCTCGCTCTTGCTCGGTTTGTGCATATTGGCGTAACCAATCTACAAGCGTTAAATCGTCATCTTTAAAATAACCGGAATTATCTAAAGGCAAATACGATTGTGTTGTGGTAACTCCCCATTCATACTTTCCGGTATAATCACTGTCCTCACCTGCTATTACATTAAAAAAAGCAGTTACTGCTTTCGAGTTTTTAGAAATAACAACAACCTTATCTCCTTTCGTTAAATTAAAGGTTATTTTATCAAATAACACTTCACCTTCATTGGTTTTCCCCAAATCTTCTACATTTAAAATTTGGTCTCCTGCTTCTCTATCGCGATCAAAAATAATCGCCGGATAACGTCTGCTGGAAGGTTTTATGTCTTCAATATTTAATTTTTCAATCATTTTTTTACGACTTGTTGCCTGTTTCGACTTAGCAACATTTGCCGAAAAACGACGAATAAATTCTTCTAACTCTTTTTTCTTTTCTTCGGCTTTTTTATTTTGCTGGGCTCGTTGTTTTGCCGCTAACTGGCTGGATTCATACCAAAAACTATAATTACCGGAATAATGGTTAATTTTACCGTAATCAATATCTGATATATGCGTACAAACAGCATCTAAAAAGTGACGGTCATGCGATACTACAATAACAGTGTTTTTATAGTTTGCCAAGAAGTTTTCTAACCAAGCTATTGTTTCGTAATCTAAATCGTTGGTTGGCTCATCCATAATTAACACATCCGGATTTCCAAATAAAGCCTGAGCTAATAACACACGCACTTTTGCTTTTGCATCAATATCTTTCATTAACATACTGTGCATTTCTTCTTTAATACCTACCGAAGATAATAAAGTTGCTGCATCGCTCTCGGCATTCCAACCTCCCATTTCTTCAAATTTCGAACCTAATTCACCTGCTTTTACACCATCTTCTTCTGTAAAATCTTCTTTTGCGTAAATGGCATCTAAATCTTTTTTTAGCTGATACAATTCTTTATTTCCCATCATTACGGTATCTAAAACCGTATAATCATCAAATTTAAAGTGGTCTTGCTCTAAAACTGACATTCGCTTACCTTTTTCTAAGGAAACGGAACCACTTGTAGGATCCATTTTACCGGAAATAATTTTAAGAAAAGTGGATTTACCGGAACCATTTGCTCCAATAATACCATAACAATTCCCTTGCGTAAAAATAGTGTTTACTTCATCGAATAAAACACGCTTTCCAAATTGAACGGATAGGTTTGATACTGTTAACATATTAAAAAAATTTTTGCAAAAGTAATACAATTTATAGAACAAAGGTGTTCGTTATAAAGTTTAACCTTAAAAAAATAATGTTTAACATCAATTTAACAAGCTAAACGCCTTTATACACTATTTTTGCTTTGTGAATAAAAATAATTATACATACCTCATCCTTATCTTTTTCGCTTTTTTTATAAGCTGTAAAGACAATAAAATATCTCATGCTTATTTTACCGGACAAATTGCAAATCCGAAAGAAAAATCAATTCATTTACTAAAAAATAATCACGAGATTTACAACACTACTCTAAACAATAACAATAATTTTTTTATAAAAATAGATAGTGTTAAGGAAGGTCTTTTTACATTTAAACACGGTAATGAAATCCAATATATCTATTTAGAACCCAAAGACAGTCTGGTAATGCGACTAAATACGTGGGATTTTGATGAATCTCTTATTTTTAGCGGAAAAGGTGCTGTAAAAAATAATTACTTAATGCATTTATTTTTGGAAAATGAAAAACAAGAAAAACTTTTTTATAAATATTATCACTTAAACGAAGAAGATTTTAAACATAAAACGGACTCTTTATTACAAATAAAACTATTATCCTTTAAACAGTTTAAAGAAAATAATATTAAGATTTCAAAAAAATTTGAGGAATTAATTTTTTTAGCTATTTATTATCCTATTTACACACAAATGGAAAAATTTGCTGATAAAAAACAAAAAAACGGACAAAAATTAAGTACTTCATTCTATGCATATAGAAGTAACATTAAAATCAATCAAAAAGACTTTACCGATTTTTATGCCTATCGAAATTATGTAAAAAATTATTTTATTAATAAAGCCAATAAAATTTCCATTAAAGAAAATAAAAAATCCAATTCTTTAATACTATTAAACCAAATTAACAATGAATTGGAAAAAAGCGATTTTAAAGATGATTTATTACAAAGTGCGACATTAAGCTGCATTTTAGATGAAAATTGTAACTTTAATGAAAAGCAAAAAGCCATTGATACTTTTTATAACAGTTGTAAAAACAGAAAAAAAATAAAAGAAATAAAACATATTAATAACAGTATGCAATACATACAAAGTGGAGATAAATTACCAAAATTAATGCTTTTAGATTACAATGGTAAATCGTTTATTATTAATAACAACTCTTTTGATAAAAATACCGTAATCTATTTTTGGCCAAAAGAAAGATCTAGAATTCTTTATATGCTAAAACGATTAAAATATTTAGAAAATAAATATCCGGACATTAATTTTATAGGAATTGACAGCCAATTAGACAACTATAATTGGAAGTCTTATTTAAAATCCAATCACTTAAATATTAAAAATCAATTTAAACTAAACTCAGAAAATGCTGAAAAATGGTTTTGCAACGAACTACCAAGAGCCATTTTAGTTGATAAAAAAGGTTTTATTAAAAATGATTTTTCGTATCTTGCACAAAGTGATTTTGAAAACCTCTTAAAAAAATTAAGTAAATTTTAACATTATATTAAAACTATTTGTTGTAGTTTTGCAAATTCATAAAAATAAACAAATTAAGCATGTGAATAGTCGGTTTTTACACTTAACTTGGTTATTGTAAAAACATACTATAATGTCAAAATTTAAACAATTAGGTCTCTCTAAAGAGATCACAGATGCTCTGGAAAAAATAGGATACGAAAATCCAACAGAGATACAAGAAAAAGCAATACCTGCAATTCTTAACGGAAAAAATGATATCAAAGCTTTCGCACAAACCGGAACCGGAAAAACTGCTGCTTTTAGTTTGCCTATTATCGAACAAATCGATACCGAATCTAAGCAAACTCAAGCAATAATCCTTTCTCCTACACGTGAATTAGCTTTACAAATAGCAAAAAACATTCAAGAATTCTCTAAAAACATAAAAGGCTTAAAAACAGTTTGTGTTTATGGAGGATCAAGTATTGATAATCAAATGAGAGACCTAAAAAAAGGTGCTCAAATTGTTGTTGGAACTCCGGGAAGAACCGTAGATTTGATTAAAAGAAGAGCTTTAAAATTAAATAACATTAAATGGGTCGTTTTAGACGAAGCTGATGAAATGTTAAACATGGGTTTTAAAGAAGATTTAGATAAGATTCTAGAAGTTACACCAAACGAAAAACAGACTTTGTTATTTTCAGCAACCTTCCCAAAAGAAGTAGAAGCTATTGCTAGAAACTATATGAATAATCCTGTAGAACTTAGTGCAGGAAAAAAGAATATCGGTGCCGATACAGTTGAACATGAATTATACGTAATTCCCGAAAGACAACGATACGCAACTTTAAAACGTATTGTAGATATGAATATCGATATGTACGGAATTATCTTTTGTAGAACAAGACGTGAAACACAAGAAATTTCAGATAAATTAATTCAGGATGGTTACACAGTTGACTCCTTGCATGGTGATTTATCACAAGCACAACGTGATATGGTAATGCGTAAATTTCGTTCTAAAAAAATTCAGATTTTGGTAGCTACCGACGTTGCCGCAAGAGGAATTGATGTAAACGAATTAACACACGTTATTAACCACAGATTGCCTGACCAAATAGAGTCTTATACACACCGTAGTGGTCGTACCGGTCGTGCCGGAAGTAAAGGAATTTCAGTTGTTATTGCTAACGGAAAAGAACAAGGCAAAGTTCGTCAAATTGAACGTATAATTAACAAAAAGTTTGTTGAAAAAGAAGTGCCAAGTGGTAAAGATATTGTTAATGCAAAACTGGATCAATATGTTGCTAAAATTAAAAATCTTAATGTTGATTCCAGCAAAATGGATGAGCATTTGGAAAATATTACCACGCAACTTAAAAAATTAACAAAAGATGAACTTATAAAACGCTTTGTTTATAATGAATTTGAATCTTTGTTAAATTACTATAACAAAGAAGGCGATATACAAAGAGATCAAAAAAGAGAACATACGCGTTCCAATAATGAAAACATGCAACGTTTCTTTGTAAATCTAGGACGAATGGATGAACTAAATCCTGCCAGAATGATTGGTATGATTAACGACACCTTAGATAAAAAAGTAGAAATCGGACAAATAGAAATCTTAAAAAGTTTTTCCTTTTTTGAAGCCGATAAAAACTATACCGATGAAATATTAGCTGCTTTTGAAGGTGTTACTCGTAGAGGACGACGTGTTAGCGTTGAAAAAACCGAACAACAAAAAAGCAAAAGTCGTAACGGTGATAGAGGTCGTGATCGTAAAAGAAGCGGTAGAAAAAGAAGTTCAGACGGAAATTACAATTCCGGGAGAGATAACAAAGGAGGTTTTAAACGTAGAACCGAAAAAAGTACTCGCAAACGCAAAAGAAGAGATTCATAAATCTACTAAAAGCCATTCAAATAATTGAATGGCTTTTTTTATTTGAACCTTAAACTCCAAAAACATCTTTTGAATTTTCTGTAGTACGTTCTGCTACTTCTTGAAGCGGAATCTGATAAATATCCGAAACTTTCTCTGCAATATTTAACAAATAACTGCTCTCATTTCGCTTGCCACGATATGGTGTTGGTGCCAAATATGGAGCATCTGTTTCCAATACAACATTTTGTAACGGAATTTCATGTAAAAATTTATCAATCTTACCGTTTTTAAAAGTTGCCACACCACCAATACCTAATTTCATATTGTACGAAACCGCTTTTCTTGCTTGTTCTAAATTTCCGGTAAAACAATGAAAAATACCAAATAGTTTATCGTCTTTTGTATCTTCTAAAACTTCAAAAACCTCATCAAATGCATCTCTGCAATGAATTACGATAGGCAAGTTTTTTTCTTTTGCCCAAAAAATTTGTTGTTTAAAAGCATCTTGCTGCTGTTGCAAAAAAGTTTTATCCCAATATAAATCGATTCCTATTTCGCCAACTGCATAAAAATTCCGTTTGTCCAGCCAATTTTTAACATGTTGTAACTCATCCAAATAATTTTCTTTTACGTGTGTAGGATGCAAACCCATCATTAAAAACATATTTTCAGGAAATTGTTTCTCTAGTGCAAACATACTTTCGGTCGTAGCCGAATCGATTGCCGGTATAAAAAAACGTGTTACACCATTTTTAATAGCTCGTTGCACCACTTCTGCCCTATCTTCATTAAATTGCTCTGCATATAAATGTGTGTGTGTATCGGTTAAAATCATCTGTACTTTTTTTTGCAAAACTACATCAATTTATTATCAGATTAAATAATTTTATTATATTTGGAATAAAAAACAGCACTTATCATGAAAAAAATTATTCCATTTATTGTAATTATTTCCATTTTGAGTTTCTTTTTACCAAGTTGTAACGGAAACGATTCCAATCCGGAAACCAATTATTATATGAAAGCCAAAATTAATGATACTATCGATTTTAAATCGGAAGGTTATTTGGCACAAAGTATCTTTTTACAAGTTGAAAACACAATCAGTTTTACAGGAATGACATCAGATAATCGCAGCATAGCAATACTTATAGATACATCTGATTATTCCGGCGGAGTTGCAACTTATAACGAACAAAAGGTAACCTTTATGTTTTCTATTGACGAAAATTCAGGAGGTGTTTCTTATTCTTCAATTTTAGGCGGACAAGGTACATTAACGATTACCGAAGAAGATGAAAATCACGTAAAAGGAACTTTTAATTTTACGGCAAATTTAGTTGGAGGAAATCCACAAGACTACAATTTAGGACAAACCGTTACGATTACCAACGGAACTTTTAACAGCAAAAAAATAAACTACTAAAAAATATCCATAAAATAACATCTGCAAAAATAATAAAACCTTATTTTTGCACCAATGCAACCAAAAGTAAACATAAAGAATAAAAAAGCTCGTTTTGAATATGAGATTTTAAAAAAATACGTTGCCGGAATTGTATTAACCGGTACCGAAATAAAATCTATTAGACAAAATAAAGCCAGAATAACCGATAGTTTCTGCGAGTTTAATGACCGTGGCGAATTATTTGTTGTAAATATGTATATCGAAGAATATATTCATGGCTCGCATTACAACCACAAACCAAAAAGTGAACGCAAACTACTTTTAAACAAAAAAGAACTGCAAAAACTGGAACGCGAAGTGAAAAATTCCGGTTTAACAATTGTTCCTCTTCGTCTTTTTTTAAATGAAAAAGGATTGGCTAAATTGGAAATTGCCTTGGCAAAAGGAAAAAAACTACACGATAAAAGACAAGTTTTAAAAGAGCGTGATACCAAACGTGATCTGGCAAGAATAAAAAAGGAATATAAATAAAATGGCTTTTTTACGATTAATCCGGTTTAAGAATTTAATCTTGTTATTTTTAGCATTATTCCTTACACATTTTTATTACACCAAATATGAGGACATCTCACTAAATTTTAATATAACTTCTTTTATCTTATTAGTTATATCTATACTATTAATTACCTCGGCAGGAAATGTTATAAATGACCTTTTAGATACGGAAACCGATAAAATTAATAAACCCGAAAAAGTTATCATCAACAAATTTATATCCTACGAAAAAGGCTTAAAAATATACTTTTTACTAAACCTTACAAGTCTAATTTTTGCAAGTTACCTAAGTTTTAAAATTGGTAATTTAAAACTACTTTTTATCTTTATCGTTACTATTTTTCTCTTGTATTTATACTCAGAAATCCTCAAAGGAAAACCACTTTTAGGTAATCTTTTAATTGCACTTTTAACACCGGCACCTATCCTAATTCTTCCCTATTTTGATTTACCGGAATCTCATATAAAAACTACGGTTTTAAATACTGTATGTATTATTTATATCTTTGGTTTTTTATTAAATCTAATACGTGAAATTATTAAAGATATTGAGGATTATAAAGGTGACAAACAACAAAAAATCAATACATTTAGTGTTAAATACGGCACAGAAAAATCCATTTTTTTGGTTCGTGTTCTAATTGTCTTTACAATGATTTTACTTCAAATTTCAATAGTATATTTGTTTAAAATCAATCCTTTTTTAGCTTCCTATTTATTTGTTTTTATACAAACACCTTTACTCTATATTTTTTTACAAATCACAGAGAAAAACACTAAAAAAATGAGTTTTATATTAAAAATCATCTTATTATTTGGTGTCTTTTCCATGTTACTAATCAATTAATTTTATAACTCGGCTTATGCTATTTACAAAAAAACTTCAAAATAAAAACATTATTCTTGCTTCAAAATCACCAAGAAGACAGCAATTGTTAAAAGAGTTAAATATTCCGTTTAAAATTGAAACCAAAGAAGTTGCCGAGGAATATTCCAAACTTTTAAAAAAGAAAAAAATAACCGAATATCTTGCCAAACTAAAAGCAAAACCTTTTACCAATTTAAAAGAAAGTGATATTTTAGTTACATCAGATACGATAGTTTGGTTTAAAGGAAAACCATTAGAAAAACCAAAAAACTTAGAGGATGCCAAAAAGATGCTACAACAACTTTCCGGTAAAAAACATAAAGTAATTACTTCGGTTTGTCTTACATCAAAAAATAAGCAAATTGTTTTTAGTGATAAAACTTCGGTTTATTTTAAAAAACTAACAGAAGAAGAGATAAAATATTATGTAGAAAATTACAAACCATTAGACAAAGCCGGAAGTTATGGCGTACAAGAATGGATTGGATTAATCGGAATAAAAAAAATCAAAGGAAGTTATTACAATATTGTAGGATTTCCTGTTCATAAATTTTATAAAGAAATTTTAAAATTTTAAACGGCAAACTCTTTGTTTTACCTATTTTTGTAATCAAATAAACGATACCTTATCAAAATGAAAAAATACACTTATACCGAAAAAAAGGATACGCGTTCCGGTTTTGGAGATGCATTAACTGAATTAGGAAGAAAAAATAAAAATGTGGTTGCACTATGTGCCGATTTGATTGGTTCGTTAAAAATGGGTGATTTCAAAAAAGAAAATCCCGAACGTTTTTTTCAAGTTGGTATCGCTGAAGCTAATATGATGGGCATCGCTGCCGGTCTTACTATTGGCGGAAAAATTCCGTTTACCGGAACTTTTGCTAATTTTTCAACAGCTAGAGTGTATGATCAAATTAGACAATCTATTGCTTATTCTGAGAAAAATGTTAAAATATGCGCTTCGCATTCCGGTTTAACCTTAGGCGAAGATGGTGCAACACACCAAACTTTAGAAGACATTGGATTAATGAAAATGCTTCCGGGAATGGTGGTTATCAACACTTGCGATTACAACCAAACCTATGCCGCTACTTTAGCGATTGCAGATTATGTTGGACCTGTTTACTTGCGTTTTGGAAGACCAAAAGTACCAAATTTTACACCAAAAAATCAGAAGTTTGAAATTGGAAAAGCCATTAAATTAACCGAAGGAAAAGATGTTACCATCCTAGCTACAGGTCATTTGGTTTGGGAAGCTTTACAGGCAGCAGAACAACTTTTTGAAAAAGGAATTGAAGCCGAAGTGATTAATATTCACACCATAAAACCATTAGACACAAAAGCTATTTTAGATTCCGTTGCCAAAACAAAATGTGTGGTTACTTGTGAAGAACATAGCTATCTTGGAGGCTTAGGTGAAAGTGTTGCTCGAGTTTTAACCCTAAACAATCCATTACCACAAGAATTTATTGCTACAAAAGATACTTTTGGCGAATCCGGTACACCGGAACAATTGTTAGAAAAATACGAACTAAACGATAAAGCAATTGTAAAAGCAGTTGAAAAAGTGCTAAAAAGAAAATAAAAAAGGTAATCTACCGTTTTAATACAAACTCTTAAACAAAACAAATGAAAAAAATAATTTTTATTCTCACATTAATTAGTTTTACTTTTAGTCAAGCTCAAGATGACAAAATGTTTGATTTTGGTTTAGTCTTAGGTGCTAATTACAGCTCAACAGATAATCTAAATATTTCCGGCGGTATAACAGGTGTACAAGAAACAATAAAAAGTGCCAAAAAAATGGGTGTTCATGGAGGGCTTTTCTTCCAAATCAATTTTAACGAAATGTATTTACGTCCGGAAGTACTTTATACCATGACAAAAACAAACTACGAAGACATTGATTTTGACCAAACAAAAATTGATGTTCCTGTTTTATACGGTTTCAAACTTATTGGTCCTGTTAGTATGTTTGCAGGTCCGTCATTTCAATATCTACTAACTACTAAATTAGAAGATGTTGATTACAAAAATATTGATATACAATCCGATTTAGCTGTAAATGCACAAGTTGGTTTAGCCGTTAAATTCGGCAAACAAATTCGTTTGGATGTGCGTTATGAAAAAGGATTATCAGATAATATTATTACTATAAAAGATAATGATATTATAGATGCCTTACAATACGACATCAATGTAAAACCGGAACAATTTATGGTGAGTTTATCGCTTCAACTGTAAGTTATAATTTCTAATTAAAATCCATGAAAAGGTATCTAAAATTAATTCTAATTTTTATTTTATTTTTAAGTTTAGGATGTAAAACAACATCAAAAATTACAACCGTAAATCCAGATTCTTCAACCGATAAATATAAAGTTTACGAGCAAGCAGTTTTATGGCAACAAAACGCGGCAGAATATAAAGCTCTCTGTTTTCAGGCTTACAATACGGCAAAATTAAATTTAGAGAATTACAAAGGAAAACAGTTTTTAAGACCCTTAGCTGTAATTACCGACATTGATGAAACGGTACTGGATAACAGTCCGTATAACGCAAGAATGATACTTTCCGGAAAAGGCTATACTCGCGAAAGCTGGTTGTCATGGGGAAAAGAATTAAAAGCCAGACCGATTCCGGGAGCCTTAGATTTTTTTAAGGAAGCATTTAAAATGGGAATTACTATTTTTTATGTTTCCAATAGATTTGATGCTCAAAAACCGGAAACAATTGCCAATTTAAAAAAAGTTGGATTTCCGGGTGTGGATGAAAATCACGTTTTATTAAGAACAAATACAAGCAGCAAGGAAGCTAGAAGGAAACAAATTGAAGAAAAATACCAAGTTATTATGTTATTTGGTGATAATTTAACCGATTTCTCTGAGGAATTTGAAAAACAACCAACTGCAAAACGAAATGCTTTAGTAGAGAAAATGAAAACTCAATTTGGTAAAAAATACATTGTTTTACCAAATCCGATTTATGGTGATTGGGAAACCAAAGGTATTTTTGAAGGTTCGTATAAATGGACTACTAAACAAAAAGATTCTATTAGAAAAGCTAAGTTGCGGTTGAATTAGTATGAATCTAGTTTATTCAAAAAATATATATTCATATAACTTATTTTATGGATAAATTAACAAAAGAACAAAGAAAAAAAAATATGAGAGCTGTAAAAAGCAAAGGGTCTAAAATTGAAGTAAGACTTGCAAAAGCTCTTTGGAAAAAAGGTTACAGGTATAGAAAAAATGATAAAACAGTTTTTGGAAAACCTGATATAACTTTTAAAAATTTAAAAATTGCTATTTTTTGTGATAGCGAATTTTGGCATGGAAAAGATTGGGATATAAAAAAACATGAACACAAGTCTAATATAAAATTTTGGCATAAAAAAATTGAACGTAATATCGAAAGAGATAAAGAGGTTAATAAACAATTGTTAAAAGACGGTTGGAAAGTTTTACGCTTTTGGGGTAAAGAAATCGAAAAAAATTAGATTTTTGTGTATTAGAAATAACAAATGAAATTAATAAAAGTAGAAATGAAAAAATACAGCGAATTAAAAAATAAAATAAACATTGATGTAGTAAAAGAAAAAGCTGAAGGTTTGTCTTATTTAACTCATTTCTTACACCATAATGAGAATGGAATATCTCATTATTACAAAAATAAAGCAGAAAACTTCATAAATAATGTAGTTTCTGAACCGTTGTTTCCTGAATATCTGAAATTAAAATTTGATGTTCCTTTTCCCCCTATTAAAAATCCTAAATTCACATTTATCGATTTATTTGCAGGCATCGGAGGATTTAGAATTGCTATGCAAAATTTAGGAGGTGATTGTGTTTTCTCATCTGAAATCAACAATTATGCAAAAAAAACTTACGATGCTAATTTTGGAGAAGTTCCTTTTGGTGATATCACAAAAATAGATGAAAATGATGTGCCTGAACACGATGTGCTATGTGCCGGATTTCCTTGTCAAGCATTTTCAATTGCAGGAAAAAGAAAAGGTTTCAAAGATGAAACTAGAGGTACATTGTTTTTTGATATTGCAAGAATAATTGAAGCTAAAAAACCAAAAGCATTTTTTCTAGAAAATGTAAAAGGACTCAAAAATCATGATAAAGGTAGAACCTTAAAAACTATTTTGAAAGTTTTAAGAGAAGATTTAGATTATTTTGTGCCTGAACCTAAAATAATGAATGCCAAAGATTTTGGTGTGCCGCAAAATAGAGAACGTATTTTTATAATTGGTTTTAGAAAAGATTTGAATATAACAAAATTTGAATACCCAAAACCTCTAAAAAGGAAAGTTAAATTTGCTGATGTAAAAGAAAAGGATACTGTTTCTGTTAAATATTATTTATCAACAGTATATCAAAATACTTTAAAAAATCATAAACAGAGACATTCAAATAAAGGAAATGGGTTTGGGTTTGAAATAATTCCTGATGACCAATGTGCAAATGCTATTGTTGTTGGAGGTATGGGAAGAGAAAGAAATATTGTAGTAGATTGTAGATTAACTGACTTTACGCCAATTACAAAGATAAAAGGGGAAGTGAATCGTGATGGATGGCGTAGAATGACACCCAGGGAATGGGCAAGACTACAAGGTTTTCCTGAAAAATTTATTATTCCGGTTTCCGATGCACAAGCATACAAACAGTTTGGTAATTCAGTTGCAATTCCTGCTATTTCAGCAACAGCAAAACAAATAATCAATAAAATAATAAAGGAATGAAATTACAACAACTAGGAATTACTGTTTCTAATAATAAAACAGCTGTTTTATTTGAAAAATTATATCCTGATTTTTTAGATGTTAAATATAATTTACCATCACAATATATCTCAATGATGTGGGAAAGATACGAAAAGACAACTAACAGATCCGGAAACCAAAATGGGAGAATTTTTGAATATTTATTAGCAACTCTATGTATTAGAGAAAACATCTTGCCTCTTTACATGAGTGCTAAAGTAGCTTTTGTACCAAATGTTATTTTTGATTTAATGTTCTACACAAGAGAACGAGGACCTATCTGTTGGAGTGTTAAAACAAGTTTAAGAGAACGATATAAACAAGCCGATCTAGAATCAATTGCTTTAAAATACGTTCATCGCAAATCTTTAAGTTATTTAATAACACTCAATAGCACAGAAGCTGAAAGTGTAAGAAATAAAATAAAAACAGGTGACGTTATTGGCTTAGATGATGTTATTGTTGCTACATCTTCTGATTTTGATGTTCTTGTTGAAAATTTAAAAACATTCGATTTTGAAGAACCTCCAACTGTAAAGGTTATAGAGTCTAACCAAATTGTAACTGTAGAAAAAGTCAAATCTGTTATCAATAATTAAACAGCTTAATTATTTTAATCCCCCAAAAACCACTCCGCTACAATGATCTTGCGAGGCACCGGTAACGCTTTTTAAACAGTTAATTTTATTCTCTACTCTGCGTAAACCTAAGAAAGCAAAAATTAATGCTTCTTTAAAATCAATTGTTACCCTATCAGGTAATACAATTTTAGCTTTTGAATGAAAAGCAATTCTTTCCATTAAAAAAGTATTAAACGCTCCGCCACCTGTTATAAAAAGTGTTTTGTTTTCTTGAATTTTAAAAGAAATCTGAATGGTAATATGTTCTACATAAGTGCGTAAAATATCTTGTATCGAAAGATTAAATTTATCGATTATCGGAAAAATTAATTTTTGCACAAATTCAAATCCTAAAGATTTTGGTTTATCATCTTGATAAAAATTCAACTTATTTAATGCTTTTAGTAGTGGTAGAATTATAGATCCTTTCTTGGCTATTTTACCTTTATCATCATATGGAAAACCCAATTTGTTGGTATAATAATTCATTACAATATTAACCGGACAAATATCAAATGCCAATCTTTTACCCTTGTTGTCAAATGAAATATTAGCAAAACCACCCAAATTTAGACAATAATCATATTGATGAAACAAAATTGTATCGCCAATCGGTACAAGAGGAGCTCCTTGTCCGCCCAACTTTACATCTTGCGTTCTAAAATCACAAATTGTTTTTATTTTGGTTAAGTTAAAAATAGTTTGTCCGTCACCAATTTGCAAAGTATATCCTTTGTCAGGTTGATGATGAATCGTATGCCCGTGCGAAGCTATAAAATCTACTTTTTCAATCTTATTTTTTTGGATGAAATCAGTGATTAATCCACTTAATAAAACGGCGTATTCTTCACTTAATAATTCTAATTCATTCTCATTAAAATAAAAAGCTTCTTGTAATTTTTTTTTCCATAAATTGGAATACAGTATCGTTTCGGCACACATTATTTTATACGAATAACCTTCCGATACATCGAAACGAACGTACACTAAATCCACACCATCTAAAGATGTGCCACTCATTAATCCGATTACAAAATAGCTTTTCATTGTTTATAAATTGATGTTCGAAAATAATCATAAAAATTAAATATTTAGTATATTTGAGCAATCAAAATAAAATAAATAATTAAATGGATTTTTCACTTACAGAAGAACAAATAATGATACGCGATGCTGCTCGCGATTTTGCACAAACAGAATTACTTCCCGGCGTTATTGAACGTGATGAAAAACAAGAATTTCCTCATGAACAGATAAAAAAAATGGGGGAAATGGGTTTATTAGGTATGATGGTTGACCCAAAATATGGAGGTGGCGGAATGGATGCTATATCTTACGTTTTGGCAATGGAAGAAATATCAAAAGTGGATGCCTCTGCATCGGTAGTAATGAGTGTTAATAACTCGCTTGTTTGTTGGGGTTTAGAAACTTTTGGTACCGAAGAACAAAAACAAAAATACCTTGTTCCGCTTGCAAAAGGCGAAATAATTGGTGCTTTTTGCCTAAGTGAACCGGAAGCCGGATCTGATGCCACTTCACAAAGAACAACAGCCGAAGATAAAGGCGATTATTACTTGTTAAACGGAACAAAAAACTGGATTACAAACGGTGGTAATGCCAGTGTTTATCTGGTAATTGCACAAACGCATCCTGAAAAAGGACACAAAGGAATTAATGCTTTAATTGTAGAAAAAGGACAAGAAGGTTTTGTTATTGGACCAAAAGAAAATAAAATGGGAATTCGTGGTTCAGACACCCATTCTTTAATGTTTACCGATGTAAAAGTGCCAAAAGAAAATCGTATTGGCGAAGATGGTTTCGGATTTAAGTTTGCTATGAAAACCCTTGCAGGCGGACGGATAGGTATTGCATCGCAAGCCTTAGGAATTGCATCAGGAGCATATGAATTGGCTTTACAATATTCAAAAGAACGTAAAGCTTTTGGGAAACCAATTTCACATCATCAAGCAATTGCTTTTAAATTGGCGGATATGGCAACCGAAATTGAGTGTGCAAGACATTTATGTATTAAAGCGGCGTGGGACAAAGATAATGGTCATGACTACACAACATCCGGAGCAATGGCAAAATTATACGCTGCCGAAATGGCAATGCGTGTTACCACGGAAGCTGTACAAATACACGGTGGTTATGGATATGTAAAAGAATATCACGTAGAGCGAATGATGCGTGATGCTAAAATCACACAAATCTATGAAGGTACTTCCGAGATACAAAAAATTGTAATTTCACGTAGTGTTTTAAAAGACTGATTTTTAAAATGACAAACTGTTTTAAGATTTTTAAATAATTGATGTTAAATTCTAAATTTACCTAAAACATCTTTAATTTTACAAAAAAAGAATCCAATTAGTTGGATTCTTTTTTTGACAATCTAATTTAAATTTACAAAATATTTTTAATTTCTTCTAATTTCATAATGGCATTAATACCTGCAGGAACTTGTTGTTTTTCCGGATTAAAAAACAGTGCTTTCATTCCTACATTTTTTGCTCCATAAATATCGGCTTCCAAATTATCTCCAATCATTAAACTTTGATATGTTTTGGCTTTTGTAATATCTAATGCATGATGAAATACTTTTGGATTTGGTTTTTTAACACCTACACTTTCGGAGGTAATTACAGTCTTAAAAAAATGAACAATACCTGATTTTTCTAATTTAGATTGCTGAATTTCTTTAAAGCCATTTGTAATAATATGTAAATCGTATTTTGGCTGTAAATACTGTAAAATTTCGGTTGTACCATCGAATAATTGGTTGTAATTTGCTAAATTATCGATATATTCAATGGCCAATTTTTCAATTAAATCATCTTGAATTTTATAATTAATTTGATCAAAAGTATCTTTTAATCTACCATAACGCAAATTGTCTTTATTTACTTTTTCCTCACGATATAATTTCCAATAATGGTGGTTTATCGGAATGTATTTTTCTAAAAATAAATTGATGTCTATTTCTAAATTGTTTTCTTTAAAAATTTGTTGGTATGTTTTTTTGGAATTAGCTTCAAAATCCCACAAGGTATGATCTAAATCGAAAAAAATATGTTGTATATTATTCATAATTAATTTTACTACCTTCAGCTTATTCGTTTTTTATTTAAATTATCATTCATAACTCATCATTCATAACTCATCATTCACAACTCATAATTCATAACTCATCATTCATTAAACTCCTGTGCTTCCAAATCCTCCTTCTCCTCTATTTGTTTTATCTAAAATCGCTACCTCTATCCATTTGGCTTGTTCGTATTTTGCGATGACCATTTGTGCAATACGATCGCCATCATTGATTACAAAATCTTCATTTGATAAATTAATTAATATAACTCCTATCTCGCCACGATAATCGGCATCTATGGTTCCCGGAGCGTTTAAAACCGTAATTCCTTTTTTAATTGCCAATCCGCTTCTTGGTCTTACTTGTGCTTCGTACCCTTGTGGAAGAGCCATAAACAATCCGGTTTTTACAATACAACGTTCCATTGGTTTTAGCGTAATTGGAGCTGTTAAATTTGCTCTTAAATCCATTCCTGCACTTGATTTTGTCTCGTAATGTGGTAAATTATGCTTGGATTTATTGATAATTTCTATTTTCATATTAATGTGATTTTTCGTTCATTTCTTCCGATAAGGGAATTATTTCCTTACGATACACAATTCCCAAAAGGATAATTAACATAAATGTGGAAAAAATATAATTCTGTTGAAATTTATAAAAAGATAAGAATGCCATAGTTGCCGATAACAAGATATAAAAACTTATTTTAGGGATATTATACTGTATTTTATAGTGATTTCTACTGTATAAATAAGACATTAACATCATAGAACCATAGGCAATTAAAGTAATCCAAGCAGAAGCCATATATCCGTAAACGGGAATGAAAATTACATTTAATACAATGGTTATTACTGCTCCGGCAATGGAAAAAAACATTCCGTATTTGGTTTTATCGGTTAGTTTATACCAAACAGAAAGATTGTGATAAATCCCTAAAAATAGGTTTGCCAATAAGATGATTGGTACTATTTGAAGTGCTTGATAATATTCCGGTCTTCCGAGGATTATTTTAGCAAATAACGGTAAATACGCTACAATTACAAATAAAATAATGGCTCCTGTTATTACAAACCAGTTTAAAATAGCAGCATAATTTTTTTTAGCATCTTTATGTGTTGCATGATTAAAGAAAAACGGCTCTGCTCCTAATCTGAATGCGGTAATAAAAAGTGTCATAAACACGCCTAATTTATAGCATGCCGCATAAATTCCCATTGTTTCTTTTCCTTGAAAACGCTCGATTAAAATTTTATCTAAATTCTCATTGGTAATATAAGCTACTCCGGCAATCATAACCGGAATTCCGTATCGCAACATCTTATTTAAAAGTATTTTATCAAATGAAAAACGGAATTTAAAAATAATAGGCAACATAGCAACAAATGTAAATAAAGATGCTATTACACCTGCAAAAAAGACATAGGTTACTTGTGGAGCTTCGCCAAAATAACGGACAAACAATTCAGGCAACTGAATATTATATTTAGGAATTATCCACAAAAAAAACACATTTAAAACTGCATAGATTATTACATTACTTATTTTAAAAAAGGCAAATTTAATTGGTCTGTTGCTTGCTCTTAAATACGCATAAGGTATCACCACAATGGTATCTAAAATTAATGTATAAACCAATAATTTGTAATAAATTGGTTTTGAGAAATTTAAAAAATTACTTATCGGATTTGCAAAAGAAAGTGACAAAATAGAAAATACAAATACAGTACTTAAAACTGCTAGAAAGGAAGTAGAAACAACTCGGTTTTTTTCTTTTTCTTTTGAAAAAAAACGAAAAAATGCAGTTTCTAATCCAAAAGTTAAAATAACATTTAAATAAGCTGCATAAATATAAAAACTGGTGTCTTGTGAGTAATTTGAAGCTTCAAAAACACTTGTTTTTAATTTGGTTAATAAAATGGTTATTGCTCTTGGTAAAACCGAGGCAACTCCATAAATAATAGTGTCTTTAAAAAATTTTTTTAAGGTACTCAAAAAATTAGGTTTCGTTTAGCTACAAAAATACAATTTAGAAATGTTTAACGATACTTTTTTACATAAAACTTATAATCGCATATCTGAATTTTCTTTTGGTAACATTGCTTTAACATCGTAAATAATGTGGTTTTCATTTAAAATATCATCCAAATCAATATCTTTAAAAATATCGTGAGCTACAACAATTATCACACCATCATATTTTTTATTTATATCTTTAAAATCGGATATTAAATCTAAATCATACTCATGTTTTACTGCCGAAACTGTTGCCCAAGGATCATAAACATCAACATTTACTTTAAAGGATTTTAACTCATTAATCACATCGATAGCTCTGGAATTTCTAATATCCGGACAATTCTCTTTAAAAGTAATTCCTAACACCAAAACATTTGCATCCTTAACATTAATATCTTTTTTAATCATTAATTTAACTGTTTCTTGAGCTACAAATCCTCCCATACTATCATTTAAACGGCGACCTGCTAAGATTATTTCGGGATTATAACCTAATTGGATGGCTTTTTGAGCCAAATAATATGGATCAACGCCAATACAATGTCCGCCAACCAAACCTGGTTTAAAAGGTAAAAAGTTCCATTTTGTTCCTGCTGCGGCAAGTACTTCGTTGGTATCAATATCCATTAATTTGAATATTTTTGACAATTCATTTACAAAGGCAATATTGATATCTCGCTGTGAATTTTCGATAACTTTTGCTGCCTCTGCAACTTTTATACTTGGTGCTAAGTGCGTTCCGGCAGTAATAATACTTTTATAGACAGCATCGATTTTTTTACCGATTTCGGGTGTAGAGCCTGAGGTTACTTTTAAAATTTTGGTAACTGTTCTTTCTTTATCTCCGGGATTAATCCTTTCGGGAGAATAGCCAACATAAAAATCTTCGTTAAATTTTAAACCGGAAATTTTTTCTAAAATAGGCACACATTCTTCTTCGGTTGCTCCCGGAAAAACTGTAGATTCGTACACAACAATATCGCCTTTTTTAAGATATTTTCCAACGGTTTCACTTGCTTTATATAGAGGTGATAAATCCGGTTTATTATTTTTATCCACAGGAGTAGGCACAGTAACAATATAAAAATTTGCTTGCTCTAAATCGTTTAAATTTGTAGTAAACCAAAGACCTTTTCCGGTACCTAAATCGGTTTTATCATTTACATTTACCGATTTCAATTCGTCAGAAGTAGTTTCTAATGTTACATCTCTATTATTTCTAAGTTGTTCAATTCTATTTTGATTAATATCAAATCCGATAGTTGGATATTTTTTTGCAAATTCTACTGCCAGAGGCAAGCCTACATATCCTAAACCGATTATTGCTATTTTAATATTCTCCATTTAGTTGGCACTTTTATAAATTCGTTCTATAATATCTACAATTTTTAAACCTTCCAAAGCATTTGTTTTAATTGGCTTATTTCCTTTTAAAACATCTACCACATTTTCAAAGACATAATGATGATTTTGAGCAGATCCTTTATATGCTCCGTAATCGTTGCCCGGATTTGTAGGTTTTAACACAGGCATTTCATAATTTTTAATGTGACAATATTCAACTTCGTTCATGTATTGTCCGCCTATTTTAACCGAACCATTTTCGGCAATAATGGTAATGGAACTTTCCATATTTTTATCAAATAATGCGGTGGAGAAATTAAAATTTCCTATTCCTCCGTTTACAAACTCAAAATTTACTACTCCGGCGTCTTCAAAATCAGTTAATTTTTGATGTTTAAAATCCTTTAAGATTGTATGGATGTTTTTGATATCGCCAAACAACCAATACATAATATCAATAAAGTGAGAAAATTGTGTAAATAGCGTTCCACCATCTAATTTTTCATCACCATGCCAACTGTCTTTGGTATAATAACGCTCATCTCTGTTCCAAAAACTATTAATATGCACCGAATAAATTTCGCCCAAAGTACCATTGCTCACTAACTCTTTTATCCATACAGAAGGTGGCGAATAACGATTTTGCATTACCGTAAATATTTGTTTGGAAACTTCTAATCCTTTAAAAATAATTCTTTCGGCATCAGCCTTATTTAAAGCCATTGGCTTTTCTATAACCACGTGTTTTTTAGCTTCCAATGCTTTTATTGCTTGCTCTGCATGCAAACCGTTTGGTGTTGCGATTGAAACCACATCAACATCTAGATTGCTATTTAGTAAATCTTCTATATCGGAAAAAAAAGAAGCATTATACGAATCAATATTTAATTCATTTTTTGGTTTTACATCTACTAGTGCTACCAATTCGCAATTAGGGTTTCTGGATATCATCTCTGCATGACGTTTGCCTATGTGACCACACCCAACGACTGCAAATTTTATTTTATCTTCTTTCATTTTCTATTTTTTTTGAAAAGTCTTTTAAAAAAATTAGGTTTTTCTTCATTTTCATGATAACCGTTATTATAATTTCCGTAACCATATCCGTAGCCGTAGCCATAACCGTAACCATATTTATTTTTGGCTTCAAAATCATTTAGCAAAAAGCTAATATTTTTAACCTCTCCATGTTTATATTTTTGCTCAATTTCTTTTGGCATTCCTTTTAATGTATAACCTTGTCTAATAACGTAAATTATCGCATCTGCATATTTAAACAATTCTTGTGCATCGGCAACTAATCCAATCGGTGGTGTATCAATAACGATGTATTCGTAATGTTCTTTAAGATAATCGATTAATTCTTGGGTTCTTTTATTAAGAATTAATTCCGATGGATTTGGAGGTACCGGCCCCGATAAAATAATATCTAAATTAGGGATTTCTGTTTTTATTATAATCTCATCTATTGTTTTTTGACCGATTAAATAATTGGTCAAGCCTTCGGAATTATCCATATTAAAATCCAAATGAATTTTTGGTTTTCGCAGATCAAATCCAACTAAAACTGTTTTTTTCCCTGCTGCAGCAAAGACAGATGCGATGTTTTCTGCTGTAAAGGTTTTTCCTTCTCCACTAACCGAAGAAGTAACCACAATCGTTTTCGATTTTTTGGTATTGTCTTGAAATAAAAACTGTAAATTAGAACGGATTGCCCTAAAACCTTCAGAAATCGTAGATTTTGGTTTTTTAAAGACAATAAGATTTTCATTGGATTGGTTTTTACCGGTTACACCAATTAACGGAATCGTATATTTATCTTCAATATCTTCTACCAAATGAATTTTATGATCAAATAATTCTTTAATTATAATGTATAACAATGGCAAAATTACCCCTAACATTAGAGCTACCAAATAATTAAATGCAGGTTTAGGATAGATTGGTGCTTCATCGGTGTCTTTTGCGGTATCTAATATTTTAATGTTTGAAACATTTGCCGCTATTGCCGCTCCGGCTTCGTATTGTTTTTGTTTTAGATACTCGTAGTTGGCAACGGTAATGTTATAATTTCGTTGAAACTTAATTAAACCTTGTTCTTTTTTAGGAAGTGATTTTAATTTATATCCTGTTTTTGATAATTGATTATCAATACTTTGTAATTTTACACGCATCGCATTTTCCAAACTATTGATATTTTCTAAAATAATGGATTTGGTAGAAGCAATATCGTTGTTTATTCGTTTTAATTCGGGAAAATCTGATGTAACGGATTTTTCTAAAATTTCTCTTGCTTTATACAGACCTATTAATTGTGAAACATTTTTTGCAAGAGAAGGATCTTCAACCGAAATAATTGCAGGTGAAGGAATGGTTTTTAATTTATTTTTATCGTTTATGTATTTCTTTAAATTCGTATAATATGCCAAACGATCTTCTACATCTATTTTTTCTTTATCTAAAATAGTTGCTTGTGTATAAATATTTTGCCCTTCGACAGACAAATCATAAATACGATTTTGTTCTTTGTAATTACCTAATTTATTTTCGATGTCTTTTAAACTCTTTGAGCTTTCTCTAAATAAGGTATCGATATATTTTTTGGTACGAACGGCGTACTGTATTTTTTGTTTTTTCTGATCTTCATTTAATATTTTTACGGAGGTATTTAAGTATTTTTCAATTTTATTTTTGTTCGTATCGATATATTCTAATGAAATAATAGATGTTCCTTTTTTAAGGTTTTTCACTTTAACGGTTTGAAACTTTTTTACTGTTGCATAATAATCATTAAATCGAATGTAAAAAATTTTTTCTGTGAGTGATTTATTTCCGCGTAAGCGAATGAAAAAATGAAAATAATCACTATCAATTTTTTCGTTTAGACTGTAAATTTTTTCGAACTTTTTTGAATTTACGGTTATTTTCTTTTTATCGAGTGTTTTATAATTTTGTAGTGTAACTTTATCTTTATCGTTAAAATCAACACTTACTTTCACTTTATTATCGTTTAAAAATGTTAACTCTATCGGCGTATCTAATAACTGATATGCAGAAGTGTCTATTTTAATTACAAAAGGATTTTCACCATAAATATCTTCTAAACGATATTTTCCTTTTTTTAAATAATCTACAAATAATTGCAGGTTATTCACAACTTTTTCATTGTGTTTTCTAGATTGTAAAGTGGTAATTATTGTTTCGACTTCATCGCTTGCTCCTCCCCAATTAAAAAGGATATTGGTACTTGAATTAAACAACGGATTTTGTTCTTCTTTTACCGTAATTATCGTGTCTAATTTATATTTTTTCGCTTTCCTTTTAGTGATATAGTTTGCAATAAAAAGAGCCAAAGCAATGGATAGCACAAACAATTTCCAGTGCGAGAGTATTTTATAAAAATATGCTTTAAAGTCTATTGTGTTCTCATCAAATGAAAAAGGATTGTTATTTTCCGTTTGCATATTTATAATGTTTTAAATAATAAAATAGTTGTTGTAACAACCGATAATGCAGTTACAATTGTAGTAAAAGTTTTGGCTCCTGTATCACCTGTTCCCCAAGATTTTTGTTTTAAAGGTTTTATATAAACAATATCATTTGGTTGGATGTAAAAACCTTCATTATTAATAAAATCAAATCCTGTTAAATCTAAAGTGTATTTTTTTATGCCGTTGGCATTATTTCTAATAACCACAACATTTTTACGATTTCCGGTCATTTGAATATCTCCGGAGCTGGCAATTGCTTCAATAACATTTACTTTATTTTGAAACAATGTATTGGTTCCCGGTTTTGCAACTTCACCCAAAACCGTAAATTTAATACCTGCCAATTTTACTTGCACAAAGATGTCGTTCATGTCTTTAAATAAAGTACTTAATTTATCCTCAATTTTTAGACGAACTTCTTTTGTTGTGTATCCTAAAACGTTAATTTCACCGAGATACGGAATTCTAATCATACCGTTTTCATCAACCGAATACGAATCAAAATATAATTTCTCTTTTGTTATTACTGTATTTCCTTCGGCATTAGCAACAGCAAATAAGGTTACCAGTTTTTCATTAGATGCTTTTATACGGATATCAATTATATCGTGTACTTGTAAACGATAAGGTTTAAATGCTAATTCTCTAATTTTCGCCTCTTTACCGGGATTTCCTTGAAAATAAGTCAAATCTTTTGTAGGAATACATGATGTGAAAAGAAAACTCAAAAGACTAATAATAAAAAACTTTTTCATCCATTTTTATTTTTTAATAGAAAGGCAAATATACTTTTTTAAAATTATTTCACCTATTTTTGCTCAAAATATGTTTATGCTTTATTCGGTAAAAAAATATTTACATTTTAGAATACATGCAACCAATAAACATGGCGTGCACTCTCCTTTTGTATATGATTTAATTACCAAAGGGTTTAATAAAAAATTAAATCCTAAATTTATGCAACAAATAAAGACCTATAAAAAGGATTTATTTCAAAATAAAGATATTATAAAAGTAACCGATTTCGGTGCAGGCTCAAAGATTTTTAAATCAACGGAAAGACCTATCAATAAAATTGCAAAAAATGCCGGAATATCTTCCAAAAAAATAAAACTTTTACTCAAAATTTGCACTTATTTTGATTTTAACTCCATTTTAGAAATCGGCACTTCTTTAGGTATCGGAACATTTACTTTATCAACAGGAAATCCAAAAGCCAAAATTACAACATTAGAAGGCTGCCCTGAAACCCTTAAAACTGCCAAAAAATATTTATCCAAACACAGTAAATCGAATATAAATTATGTTCAAGGTGATTTTAAAAACACATTAGATTTGGTTTTAAACCAACCTTATGATTTAATTTATTTTGATGGAAATCACCAAAAAAATACGACCATAGAGTATTTTGAAAAATGTTTAAAAGTTGCACATAATAATAGTATTTTTATCTTTGACGATATTTATTGGAGTAAAGAAATGACCGAAGCTTGGGAATATATAAAAAAACACTCAAAAGTAACTGTAACTATCGATACTTTTTACTTTGGTATTGTTTTTTTTAGAAAAGAACAAGTCAAAGAAAATTTTATAATTAGAACCTAATAATCAAAAAATGAAAAAAAATTACAAAGAAATATTACCCCAAATCACAACACTAATTTTTGATATTGATGGCGTTTTAACAGATGGAACCGTTACTGTTTTTCCGGATGGCGAATTGGTTAGAAAAATGAATATTAAAGACGGATACGCCATAAAAACTGCCGTAGATAAAGGATTCAATGTTGCAATTATTTCCGGCGGAAACAGTAAATCGGTTAAATCAAGATTAGAAAATTTAGGCGTAAAAGATATTTATCTAAGCACACATGATAAGGTTGAAAAATTATACGAATATACCGATATGCATCAAATAGATTTAAAAAATGTCTTGTATATGGGTGATGATATTCCGGATTATCCTGTTTTAGAATTGGTAGGATTACCTACTTGTCCGCAAGATGCTGCTCCCGAAATAAAATCGGTTAGCAACTACATTTCGCATAAAAAAGGTGGAAAAGGAGCTGCCAGAGATGTGATTGAACAAGTGTTAAAAGTCCAAGGAAAATGGCATAAAAACTTTGATGCTCAATTTGATTAATTCAAAATAATGAAAAGACCTAAAGAAAAACTTCTTAAAATACCAATATTAAAAAACTTGGTTATCCTGGCTGACAGAATAAAAGTTCCCGGTCTAGAAGGAATGAGTCTTTACAACTTGCTTGAAATGTATATTATTGGCATAGTAAATGGAGCTGTGACCTCACGTGCAGGAAGTATTGCATTTAGCTTTTTTATGGCATTATTCCCTTTTGTTTTATTCTTATTGAATTTAATTCCGTTTATACCAATTGATCATTTTCAGGAAGATTTTATGTATTTAATAGAACAAGCACTTCCTCCAAAAACAGCTGATAATGTAGATATGGTCATCCGAGACATCGCTAATAACGCTCATGGTGGATTGCTATCTTCGGTTTTTATTTTATCTGTTTTTTTAATGGCAAACGGCGTAAATGCCTTATTTAGTGCTTT
>JALSLI010000173.1 GCA_026988395.1 Flavobacteriaceae bacterium
AATTAACTAAGTTATTACATACAAAAGAGAATTAAAAACAACTTTTATGAACACTTTATTCCCAAAAAGATTTTCACTATTAAAAACATACGTACTTACCTTTTTATCCATTTCATTAGTAATACGTCTAATTTTCTTTTTTTGGTCTTTTTCAGAAATTGATTTTAACATCCTACATTTAATTCGCGTTTTTATTACCGGGTTTTTCTTTGATTTGGGCGTGATTTCCTTTTTTGCTGTACCTTTTGCTTTGTATTTATTGTTGTTTCCAAAACGTTTTTATGGATCATTAATCGATAAAATGGTTATTTATTTCTCTTATTTTTTAGGAATTTTAATCTTTGTATTTACCTTTTTTGCCGAAATTACCTTTTGGGAAGAATTTAAACGACGTTTTAATTTTATTGCTGTTGATTATCTGGTATATACCTACGAAGTTGTTGAAAATATTAACCAATCGTATCCTTTACCCTTATTAATATCAGGCGTAGTTATTATTACTTTAATTCTTGTTTTTATTGCCAAAAAATTACACGCTTTTAAAGATACATTTAAAAATAATGATGATTTTAAAGTAAAATTAATTCCTACATTATTTTGGATTGCAATTATGATTATTTTTAGCTTATTTATTACAAACAAAGATGCTGAATGGTCTACAAACAGATATGAAAATGAAATTTCTAAATCCGGAATTTACTCCTTTTTTGCTGCCTATCGTAATAATGAATTAAAATATGATGAGTTTTATAAAACGCAAAATATCGATACATCCTTCGCGAAAGCGAAAAAATTGGTCGTAACAAAACAAGACAGTATTTATCCTATTAAAAGAAGTATAAAACATTTAGTACGAAATACTGACTCACTACAACAAAAACCAAATGTAATTTTAATTTGCATTGAAAGTATGAGTGCTAGTTTTATGCAACGTTTTGGTAACACCAAAAAAATCACGCCTTATTTAGATAAATTAAGCAACGAATCCATCCTATTTACTAATGCTTTTGCTACCGGAACACGTACAATTAGAGGAATGGAAGCTATCGTTCTTTCAGTACCGCCAACTGCCGGAAGAAGTATTGTAAAACGACCAAACAACGACAATTTATTTTCCATTGGTGAAGTTTTTAAACAAAAAGGATACAGTAGAACTTTCTTTTACGGAGGTGATGGTTATTTTGATAATATGAACCAATTTTTTGGCGGTAACGGATTTGATATTGTAGATAGAGGAAGAGGATTTTTACTTGGCGATAATTTTAAAGTAAAACGAACTAATATTAACGATGACGAAGTAACTTTTGAAAACGCTTGGGGTGTTTGCGATGAAAATGTATATGATAAAGTGATTCAGCAAGCCAACCTTTCACATCAAAAAAACAAACCTTTTTTTAATTTTATCATGACAACATCCAACCACAGACCTTATACCTATCCTGAAGGAAAAATAGATATACCAAGTGGTACCAGCCGTAGTGGAGCTGTTAAATATACTGATTATGCCATTAAAAAATTTATAGAAAAAGCCAAAAAACAAGCTTGGTTTAAAAATACTATTTTTGTAATTATGGCAGACCACTGTGCAAGCAGTGCCGGAAGATCAGAGCTGGATATTGCCAACTATCATATACCGGTAATTATCTATAATTTACCTAATGAAAATCCGAAAGAAATAAAAAAAATGACTTCGCAAATTGATGTTTTTCCTACGCTTTTTGGTTATCTCAATTGGACTTATGATTCTAAATTTTACGGTAGAGACATAGAAAAAATCGAACCAAAAGATGAGCGAGCTTTAATAGGAAATTACCAAAAATTAGGACTGCTTAAAAAAGATAAAGTAATGGTTTTGGGTACTGTAAAAACTGCTCATTTTTACCAATGGAAAAAAGACAAAAACACACTAAAACCATTACCAATGGATACAAATTTTTTAACTGAAACTATTTCATATTATCAAACTGCCGATTACTTATTTAGAACCGGAGGAATGAAAATAGAAAATAAGTAAACCAAACCGTAATAAAAATGTATTTTTGCAAAAAATCACTTCAAAAAATAATAAAATGAGTAAACTTTTAATCGTTGGTACCGTTGCTTTTGATGCTATTGAAACGCCTTTCGGGAAAACCGATAAAATTCTTGGTGGAGCTGCTACTTATATCGGACTTTCAGCTTCTACTTTTGATATAAATTCAGGTATTGTATCTATAGTTGGTGGCGATTTTCCACAAGAATATTTAGATATGCTGCAAGCAAAAAACATTGATACAAGCGGTATTGAAATTGTAAAAGACGGTAAAACTTTTTTTTGGAGTGGTAAATATCACAACGATATGAATTCCAGAGATACATTAGTAACCGAGCTAAATGTATTAGAACACTTTAACCCAAAAGTACCGGAACATTTTAAAGACAGTAAAATTGTAATGCTTGGCAACTTGCACCCTTCCGTACAAATGAGCGTTATTAAACAAATGACCGAAAAACCTAAATTAGTGGTTTTAGACACCATGGATTTTTGGATGAATGTTGCCTTACCGGAATTGCTTGACGTATTAAAAAAAGTAGATGTCATTACTATAAATGACGAGGAAGCAAGACAATTAAGCGGTGAGTATTCATTGGTTAATGCTGCTAAAAAAATTCATGAAATGGGTCCAAAATACGTGGTAATAAAAAAAGGAGAACACGGTGCTTTACTTTTTAGCGAAGGTAAAATGTTTTACGCTCCGGCTTTGCCTTTGGCAGAAGTTTTTGATCCTACCGGAGCAGGCGATACCTTTGCCGGAGGTTTTTCCGGCTACTTAGCTAAAACCGATAATATTTCTTTTGATAATATGAAAAATGCTGTAATTTACGGTTCTAATTTAGCTTCTTTTTGTGTAGAAAAATTTGGCACAGAACGCATGCAAAACCTAAGTAAAGAAGAAATTGAAAACCGTTTGGAACAATTTAAACATTTAACACAATTTGATATTGAATTGAAATAATCTTTTAACCCAACAATCCTCATAAAACAACACAACTACTAATGAGCGATCAATTAAAACACGAATGTGGAATTGCAATGATTAGATTGCTAAAACCACTGGAATACTATCAAAAAAAATATGGTACATCTTTTTATGGTATTCAAAAAATGTATCTTTTATTAGAAAAACAACATAATCGCGGACAAGATGGTGCCGGTTTTGCCAGTATCAAAATGGATGTTAAACCCGGGACGCGATATATTAGCCGTGTCCGTTCTAATAAACAACATCCAATTCAAGATATTTTTAAGCAAATTAATACACGAATTAATAATTTAATCGAAGAAAATCCGGACAAAAAAAACGATATAACATGGCAATTAAACAACATGCCTTATGTTGGAAATGTTTTTTTAGGTCATGTTAGATATGGTACTTTTGGTAAAAATAGTATTGAATCTGTTCATCCGTTTTTACGACAAAATAATTGGCGACATAAAAACCTGATTATGGCAGGTAATTTTAATATGACCAACTCCAATGAATTGTTGGAGGAACTTATCGAGCTTGGACAACATCCAAAAGAAAACACCGATACCGTAACGATTATGGAAAAAATCGGTCATTTTTTAGATGATGAAGTTGCCTCTATTTACCAACAATGTAAAGAAAAAGGGATTAACAAAAAAGATGCTTCGGCAGTAATTGAAGGTGATTTAAACATTAAAAAAATATTACAACGTGCCTCAAAAAATTGGGATGGAGGCTACGCAATGACCGGTTTAATTGGCCATGGTGATGCTTTTGTTTTTAGAGATCCTGCCGGAATCAGACCTGCTTTTTTTTATAAAGATGATGAAGTAGTGGTAGTTGCCAGCGAAAGACCGGTAATCCAAACCGTATTTAATGTTCCGTTTAACGAAATAAAAGAATTAGAACCTGCTCATGCTTTAATTATAAAAAAATCAGGGAAAACACAAATAGAAAAAATAAAGGAACCCTTAGAAAAAAAATCTTGTTCTTTTGAACGTATTTATTTTTCAAGAGGAAGCGATGCCGAAATCTATCAAGAAAGAAAAGATTTGGGTAAATTAATATTTCCTAAAATCTTAAAAGCAATAAATGACGATTTAGATAATACCGTTTTTTCATACATTCCAAATACCGCAGAAACTGCCTTTTTTGGTATGACCGAAGAAGCAGAAAATTATCTAAACAAAGAAAAAACAAAAATAATTCTTAACGGTCAACGTAGTATTTCTGCAAAAGAACTAACACGTATCTTAGCCATTAGACCAAGAATAGAAAAAATTGCTATTAAAGATGCTAAGCTTAGAACTTTTATTGCCGATGATAATAGTCGAGATGATTTAGTAGCTCACGTTTATGATATTACTTACGGTGTGGTAAAACCTACTGATAATTTAGTTGTAATAGACGATAGCATTGTAAGAGGGACAACACTTAAAAAAAGCATTTTACAGATTTTAAATCGCTTAAATCCTAAAAAAATTATCATTGTTTCTTCTGCTCCACAAATTAGATATCCGGATTGTTATGGAATTGATATGGCAAAATTAGGCGATTTTATTGCTTTTAAAGCTGCTATTGAATTGTTAAAAGACACCAATCAAAAAGGAATTATTAAAGAGGTTTATCAAAAGTGTAAAACGATGCCCGATGCCACTGAAAATTTTGTAAAAGAAATTTACAATCCATTTACAACGGAAGAAATCTCAAATAAAATAGGCGAATTATTAACCGATGAAAGTATTACATCGGAAGTGAAAATCATCTTTCAAGAAGTAGCTCAATTACATGAAGCTATTCCTAATCATAAAGGTGATTGGTATTTTACCGGGGATTATCCAACTATTGGAGGAGCAAAATTTGTAAACAAAGCCTTTGTTAATTATTACGAAGGGAATAATAAACGTGCATACTAATTAAAAGAAATCGGATTAGCCAAACCTTTATACGAATGCAAATCTGCACGTAATGAACCTACTGCTAAGGATGCTTTAATTCGTAACGGAATTTTATTGGCATCATCACTAACCCAAACCGTTACACTTTCTTCTTCTTTAAAAACTCTTCCGGATTGCACTAATGGTCTGAATTTTAATGTTTTTATTTTTCCGAATTTAGTTTTAATCGTTTCTTTACCTAAAAATTTTAATTTCATAGGAACGTTTTCTTCATCAAAAAATAAAATTAATGTAAGCTGATCTCCCTTTTTAAATTTACTAACATCTTGGTTTCGCATAAAATACAAAGCCGAAAGTAAGTCTTGTACTCCTTCTTTGGTATCGTAAGTTTTTTTCTTGTTTTTTTTCTTATTAATTACCAAAGCTTTTTTTGCTTCGTGATCAAAATAAATTTCTTTGTCTTTGGTATAACCTCCTTCGTTTATATTTCTAACAAACCGAAATGGTAATAAATTCTCTTTATACATATAAGTTTCATAGCGATCTTTTACTTTAAAAAACCAACTAATCATTCCGGTAGTTTTTCCTTTTCCTACGACATGAAAAACATCTTTATCTTTTAAAAAGTCGCTTTTTACTTCTAATGTTGCATATCCGGCAGTTAAAAAACTACTGTAACTTAGTCTGAATTTAAGGCGTTCTCCATTATCAAAGGCATTTTGAGAATAGCCCAAAAAGCTTAAAAATAAAACAAGTGTTGTGATTAAATTTTTCATAGATTGGTAGTGTATGTTGTTACAAATATAACAATTACCATTCCAAAAAAAATTATTCTTGTAAAATTTTATATGATTTTAGATTTGTAATTCCCCAATTTTCTTTTTCTTCATCTGTCCATAAACTAGGAAAAAAGATGCGTTTTTGATATTTTGGCAACATGTATTTTTGCCAATCACTTCCTCCGGTTGCTTCGGTATCTTCACCTTTTGTCAATAAATATTTTTTTGCGGCATTGTAATGATGCATCACCCATGAAATATTTATAGTATAATCTAAATGACGCATCGCATTTTTTAAATCAATATCTTCACGAACCTTTTTTGGTAACGATTTGTATTTATCGTATAAATTAATTTCATTATACTCTTGCATTAATTTAATTAAATCATCTTTATACTTTGCTTCAAATTCTTTTAATAAATAGGATTTTTCTCCAGTTTTATAATCTTTCCCAGCTGCTTGCCAATACATATGTTCAAAAGCATTTTCAAAAGGCGTATTTCTATCAATAGTTCCTCTAAAACGATTATCTATTAAATTGATTAAGTTGGTTAACGTGATTTCAATCATTCTATATTGTGCTGATTGAAAGCCACTTGCCGGCGTTAACGTATCTCTAAATTTTAAATATTGGTCAACTTCCATTCCTTCCTGCATAACATTAAATGTATTGGAAAGCATGTCAAAATAACGGCTTATTCTCCCTAGACGCTCTGCAAAAAATTCTGCTGTTAAGTTTTCATTGTATGAAATTTGTCTGATTTCCCAAAGAATCATTTTAAACAATAATTCGTTTATTTGGTGGTACATAATAAACACCATTTCATCGGGGAATTCAGTTCGTTGCACCTGCAAATTTAATAATGCATCAGTCTGGATTAAATCCCAATATCTAATTGGTTTACTATATAACAAACCTTTTAAATGTGTATCTAAATCTTGACCAATTGCAGTATATTTTTTGTCTAATAGTTTAATTATTTCCTCTCGTTTTTTGTCCATTTTTAAAATTGTTTACTACCTTCAAAAATACGTTTTTTCTCTTTAAAATTATGATTTTTTTAAAATAACCCTTTCTTAGAAGGTATAATTAAAAATAGTGCAAATAATTTATTAAATTAGTGATTATATAATAAACTTATTTACATTCTACTAATAATTTATATTTTTGCAATATGGATTTTTATTTTTTTGTAAAGGAAGGGTTTTTTCATGTATTAGATTTAAATGCACTAGATCACATTTTATTTTTTATTGCTATTTCTATGCTGTTCACTGTTAAAGAATGGAAAAAAGCACTTCTGTTAGTGAGTATCTTTACTGTTGCTCACACATTTACTTTTGCCTTATCTTCTTATCGAATTGTTCATGTAAATGAAAAATGGGTCGAGTTTTTGATTCCGATAACTATTTTAATTCCGATAATAAATAGTACTATAATTGTGTTTCAAAAGAAAAAAATTCAAAAAGCAAATTATTATTTTACGTTTCTTTTCGGAATGATTCACGGCTTAGGGTTTTCTAGTTATTTTAAAATGTTATTAGATAAAAACGATTCTATTTTAGCTCCATTGTTAGAATTTGCTTTGGGTATTGAATTGGTGCAAATTATTATTGTAAGTCTAATTGTAATTTTAAATACAATAATCATTAAAGTTGTTAAAATAGATCAGAAATATTGGATATTGTTTATTAATTTTCTTTTACTTTTAAAAATTTTGCCAATGTTAATAGACCGATTTCCGTTTTAACAAATAAATTTTTGATAAATTTAACAAGGGCTTTCATTAATTCTCTGTATTTTTGTTTGTTACAAAGATGAATAAAAGTAAACAAAAAAAATACGATTACACTTATCTAAAAATGGCAATGGAATGGGCGAAACTTTCACATTGCAAACGAAAAAAAGTGGGTGCATTAATTGTTAAAGATAAGATGATTATTTCCGATGGTTATAACGGAACCCCTTCGGGCTTTGATAATTGTTGTGAAGATGAAGACGGAAACACTAAATGGCATGTGTTACACGCTGAAGCTAATGCAATATTAAAAGTAGCTTCTTCTACACAATCTTGTAAAGATGCCACGTTATATATTACAATGTCTCCTTGTAAAGATTGTAGTAAATTAATCCACCAAGCCGGTTTTAAACGAGTGGTTTATGCTGATAGTTATAAGGATAAATCCGGAATTGATTTCTTAAAACAAACAAAAATTGAATTGGTGCACTTTCCAATAAATGAATAAGTTTTTTAATAAAAACACATAAAAGTATTTAATTACGCTAAAATAATGATAACAAAGAAATTTAAAATATACCTTCCTATTTTTATTGCAATTGCAGTGATTGTAGGGATTTTTATAGGCAGTAATTTAGACTACGAAAACAAAACAGCTCTTTTATTTGGGGAAGACCCAAAAGAAGCAAAAATAAAAAAATTATTAAACTTTATTCAATATGATTATGTTGATAAAGTAAATACCGATAGCATTTTAGATGGCACTTTAAAAGATATTGTTGAGAAATTAGATCCACATTCGGTTTACATTCCTGCTTCACAACACAGTAGAATTGATGAAAAAATGAATGGAAAATTTGTAGGAATCGGAATTCAGTACAATATCTATCACGATACAATT
>JALSLI010000174.1 GCA_026988395.1 Flavobacteriaceae bacterium
ATAAATTTGATTTGGATTATTAGGGATAAAAGCAATATACCATATAAACGCTAATTTTATAATTACTCATTTACAAACACAATAGGCACACTATTCTCTGAAACAATTGTGCCTTGATAAAGCTTGTAGTTATTTTCTTCAATATTTTTTAATTGCGACCAAGTTAGGTATTTTTTTATGTTGGTGGTGTCTGAAGTAAATTTTAAGTTAGCTATATAATTTTTTGTAGAATCTAACTTTACGGAGCTTGAACCATTTGAAGCCTCGGAATATGGTAAATTAACAAATGCTTCAAAATATTTTATTTCGTTGGATTTTAAATAAATTAAATTATTAGTTATTATTTCATTTTTATCAATCCAATTTATTGTTTTGTAATAATTTAAGCTATTAAACAGACGTGTTTTGTTTTTATTGTTTTCTGCCAATTGTTCTAATTCATCTTTATTAGGCATTGGATAAGAAAAAGCATAATGAACCTTTATTGTATCTGTTTTTTGAATGTTTGTAATTTGCAAAAAATCTAAATCTAAGTTTTTTCCTTCAATAGTATGAATACCATTATAAGTATCAAATACATTTCTTAAAATAATTAAATAGTTTATATTAGTTGTATTTGAAATACTAAACCTAAGTACTGAATTACTTCTGTTTTTATAAAAATATTCATCACTATTACTATATATCAAATTGTCTAAATTAGATTTAGAAGTGATGCTAGAACTTAAAATTTTCAATTCAATTTTATTTTCATTATTTCTTTTACAAGAAAAGAATATTATAAAGCCAATTAAAAATAGTAGTTTATTCATAAGAGAATAATGTATCAATGTGTCTATTATATACGTTAATGGCAGTTTGGTCAATATAAGCACCTAAATTCCAAGAAAATTCATAAGCTTCGATTTCATTCAATGCGTGAGCTTTTTTTAATCCCAATTCGCAGATATTGTAATCATATGTCCCACTCACAATCCAATAGGCGTGGTGAAATTCATGAAATAAAGAAGAAACTAGCCTATAATTATTCCATACTCTTGCAAGATTAACTTGTATTAATATCTGACCTTTAGAATTTACCCAAGTTTCCATAGCAAATGTTTGTTTAGAATCATTAAAAATATCACCCACGCTGGTGCGCGATTGTATCGCATACACTCACTCATCTTAAACTTCATACTACAACTATATTATCAATCACCCCGTTTTCTCTAGAGCAATCTATCACAGAGCTATTCTTATAATCTTCGGTTTTAACAAAGATAATAAAAAATTTGGTTTTGTTATTTTCTGTAACGCTACGCGATACAATCGCACAGAAGCTACTTTGGTTATTCGTGTGGAAGCTAGGGTAAAACAAGTTATTTTTCCTTTTTCTTTTTATTTCTTTGCTTTCTTCTTTTTGAAAAAACCATAATATCTGTAATTGCAAAGTATGTTTCTACAAGGAGTTCTATTAAAGACATTGATTAATTAATTTAAGTTATAAAAAATCATACTATTCCATAACCACACCATTAGCAGGAACAGTACGGTCAATTTTTCGCATAAGACCTTGTAGCACTTTTCCGGGGCCAACTTCGGTAAATTCGGTTGCACCGTCTTGTATCATTTGTTGGATGGTTTGTGTCCATTTTACAGGATCTGTAAGTTGTGCAATGAGATTTTCTTTAATTTCTTTTGCCATTGTTACGGCACTTGCCGTTACGTTTTGATAAATAGCACAAGTAGGTTCGTTAAAAGGCGTATCTTTTATGGCTTCTGCCAATTCTTCTCTTGCAGGTTCCATTAAAGGAGAGTGAAAAGCACCACCAACAGGCAAAACCAAAGCACGTCTTGCACCTTTTTCTTTCATTGCTTCGCAAGCATTATTTATGGCTTCAACTTCACCTGAAATCACCAATTGTCCCGGACAATTATAATTTGCCGGAACTACTATACCGTTTATTTCATCGCAAGTTTTTTCAACAATTTCATCTTCCAAGCCTAAAACAGCAGCCATTGTGCCTTTTGTTAATTCGCATGCTTTTTGCATTGCTTTTGCTCGTTTTGAAACCAATTTTAAGCCGTCTTCAAAAGATAAAACACCATTTGCCACTAAAGCCGAAAATTCACCTAAAGAGTGTCCGGCAACCATTTCTGGCTGAAAAGCATCACCTAAAATTTTTGCCGTAATAACCGAATGTAAAAAAATGGCAGGTTGTGTAACGTCGGTTTGTTTTAGTTGTTCGGCTGTACCTTCAAACATAATATCGGTTATATTAAAACCTAAAATCTTATTTGCTTGTTCAAAAAGCTCTTGTGCTAAAGGGTATTTTTCGTATAAATCTTTACCCATTCCTGTAAATTGTGCTCCTTGTCCCGGAAATATATATGCTTTCATTTTTTTTGATTTCTTAAATTAATTGAGGCAAAAGTACAAAATTTATAAGTTTAAGCGACTTCTTCAATTTCTATAAAATCCGCTTGTATATAAACCAATAATTTATGTTCTATCTGATAATCCATTTTTTCCAAAATTGAGGCGTAATGGTTAATTTGTGCTTTGTGAGTTTCTTCTTTAACACCTGTTTTATAGTCAATAATGGTAATTTTGTTGTTTTTTATGGCAATGCGATCCGGAATAATGATGGTTTTATCTTCAGTTACAATTTCGCGTTCGTTTTCGGTTTGGTAAATGTTTGTAAAGTATTTAGAGATTTTAGCGTGTGAAACAACATTGGTAATTATTTGTCGTATTTTGGTTTCTTCTTCAATAGGAATAATCCCCTTGTTTACAAAGCTGTTAATTACCGTATCAACATCTTCTTTTACGATGATTTTAGCCAGAATTTCGTGTAACAAGGTTCCGTATTTACGAGCATCATCAAAAATATTGTCTATTGTTGTATTGGCAACAATGGTAATTTGATGTTCTTGCCACGGAGAGCTTAAAAATTCGGTTTGTTCTTCATTAATAATTAAAGGTTTTTCTTTGGTGGAAAAACGATTCGGATTACCGAAAGAATAAGTGGTGTCGGTTTGTTTAAAATCCGTATTATTTTGTAAAAACTCATAAAAAAACTCGCCATAATTTTTTGGATAAGGAGTTTTTCTACTTTTTTTCGGAGCTTTGTATTCCGATAAAATGTAAAGTTGCTCTTTGGCACGCGTTAAGGCAACATATAATAAATTGGAATTATCCAGTTCTAATGCTTCGGTTTTTTCTTTTACGAGCTGTTTTCCGGTCTTGCCTGTTGTTTCCAATTTGGTTTTGGAATAATTTACCAATGTAGATGTAAAATTGCCGTATTGTTTGGGGTTTAAATCAGGATACCAGATTTTTTCGTCGTTATTTGTTTTATAAATATCCAAATCATAAGCATAAATTACTACCGGAAATTCCAACCCTTTTGATTTGTGTATGGTCATTATTGTAACGGCATCTTTTCCTTGTGGCACAACAATGCTTAATTTATCCTTTTTGTTTTCCCAATAGTTTATAAATTCGGTTAAACCGGAATTGTTTTTCTGACTAAATTCGAGTACGATATCCAGAAAAAATTGCAAATAAGCATCCGATTTTTCGGTGAGTTTAAAACTGCGGATAATGTTTTCGATACTTTCGTAAAAAAGAAGATTTAAAAAATCGGAGTAATTAAAACGGACATCTATTTTATGGAGTTCTTTAAAAAATTCAGTGATGTTTAAATCGATAAATTCTTTTAAAAAATCGTGAATTTCAACAGGTAAATTTAAGTGTAAATATAAGAAATTTAGCAGGTTAAATTTGGCTTTTTTGTCTTTTGGCTGATTGATGTATTGCAATAAATTTAGTATAAATTGCACTTTTGGCGAATTGTTTAAAAGTAACGTTTCCGAACTTACAATTTCGATATTATTATCCGATAAATAATTTGCAATAGCAACGCCTTGTGCTCGTTTTCTGGTAAGAATACAAATTTCATTTTTGTTAAATCGACCTTCTAAATTTTTTATAATTTCCAATATTTTTTTAGGATAAGCGATGTCTCGTTCATCATTGTTAGCTACATTTTCTAAAAACGAAATTTCTACATAACCACCTTTTTTTGTGTTTGTTTTTTGCTTATTTCCGTTAAGGTATAAGTTTTTATAGGTTTCATTTTGCAAATGATTACCTATAAATTGAAAAAATTGGTTGTTAAAGGTAATAATATTTTCGTGTGAGCGGAAATTGGTTTCTAAAGTTTCAACATCTTTTTGAACAAAAAAAGGATTGTTCTCTATGGTTAAATCGATAAATTGTTCCGGTTTACTACCACGCCAACGGTAAATAGATTGTTTTGCATCACCAACTAAAAGGAGCGAACCTTTTTCGCCTTTTTCGGTTTCGCTTTCAAGTGCATTTTTAAGTAACGGAATACTGTTCTGCCACTGTAAAACCGATGTGTCTTGCATTTCATCGATAAAATAATGACGGAATTTTTCACCTATTTTTTCATAGATAAAAGCTGCAGGTTGCTCGGCTAAATGATTGCTTATAATTTGATTGAATTCGGCATTAAATAAAATATTATTATCGTCTTTAATTTCATTTAAAATTTTCTGAATCGATTTTAATACCGAAAGCGGAATCAGACTTTTTTTAACTAAAACATCCAATATATAGGTAGAATAATTCGTTTCAAACCAAGTTTTAGCTTCTTGATACAGCTCAATTAATTGTGGTTTTATTTGTTGCATTTCTTCTTTGGCTGTTGCCGAAGCCTTTGTACTACATTGATGGTGGTCTTTTTGGATGTTTTTTTCTAATGTTCCGCTGATGTTTATGCTATCGAGTTGCAAATTTTTAAGATAGGTAAAAAAAGAATAAAATCCGCCTCTTGCAAAATCCACCTTTTGTAAGTTTGTAGTGTTAATAATATCAAAAGCCTTATCGGCAATAGCAATTACGTATTTTTCTTCTTTTTTTAAACGACTTAATAAATTGGTATTTAGTTTTGTAAAATCTGTTATTTTTTTATCCTTTAAAAGGCTTAATTGTTTAATATCATCTTCGTTTAAAAGTAATTTTACTATGTTTTGTAATTCTTTTTCGATATTCCAATCTCTATCTTCATTAGCTTTTTCCTTTGCAAAATTGATTAGGGTTTTAGAAAGTTCTTTTTCGGTTCCTATTTTAGAAAGTAGTACGTCAATGGCTTCATTAATTAAGGAAATAGGATCCATTTCTACTTCAAAATTCATCGATAAACCTAAGTCAAAAGCAAAACTTTTTACCACTTTGTAGGTAAAACTATCTATAGTTGAAATATTAAATCCGCCATATTGGTTTAAAATAGTTTTAAAAATTTTTTTGGCTCTTTTTTGTAGGGTTTCATTAGTTAGGTTGAGTTCCTTTTTAATATCTAAAAACATACTGTCACTAAATTCGCCAATTTGAAAAGCATCTAGGGTTTCCAACACACGAGTTTTCATTTCGGCGGCAGCCTTATTGGTAAAAGTCATTGCTAAAATTTGTTGAAACAAAAACGGATTATTCGTGTTTAACAGAATTTTTAAGTAATTTTTTACTAAGGTATAGGTTTTTCCGCTTCCGGCGGAAGCGTTGTAAACTACAAAAGGAGCTTGAGATGTATTCATACTCAAAAATACAAAAACCAAACAAATTTGTTTGGTTTTTGGTGTTTTTTATAGAAAATATATCAGGTTTTACATTTAAAAACAGATATGTTTTACTGAGCATTTACATTTTTAATAGCTTTGCTAAATTCTTCCAAATCATTGTCATTCATTACCAAATGAACGGCTTCACTGGCGATTTTATCTACATTTTCTGTTGGAAAACCTAAAGCTACAATTGCTTTTTTTAAGACGTTTACTTCGTGAATCTCGGCACTGTCATCAGCATAAATCATTTGTGTTAAACGGTATAATCTTTCGATTCTTTCGTCATAGTTGTATGGAGCATCTAATTTATATGCATCCGGATTTTTTAAAATTTCTTTGTATTTCTCTTCCGGAATTTCCAATAACAATGCTGTACGTTTTAATAATTTTTCTTCACCTTCGGTAATGATATCATCCACTTTTGCTATTTTTACTAAGTACGCAAAAAGTCCTAAATTTCTTTTTTGTTCTCCTTTTGTAAAATAATCTAATATCGCCATTTTTTGTTTTTTTAATTGTTGCAAATGTAAAGAAATATCTTATTAGTATCAAAAAATGTTTGTATTATTAATATTTCTTAAAAAGGAAAGCAAGTGTCTATTATTTTGATTATTTTTGTGCAACAAAATTTATGAAACAATGAGCAAATACGATGTTACTATAATTGGCTCCGGTCCCGGAGGATATGTTGCCGCAATACGATGTGCGCAATTAGGTTTTAAAACTGCAATTATTGAAAAATATAATACACTTGGCGGAACCTGTTTAAACGTAGGATGTATTCCGTCTAAGGCACTTTTAGATTCGTCGCACCATTATTATGACGCAGTAAATCACTTTGAAAAACACGGTATTTTAATTAAAGATGCCAAAGTAGATTTTAAACAAATGATAAATCGTAAAAATGAAGTAGTTTCGCAAACTTGCGATGGTATTACGTTTTTAATGAACAAAAATAAAATTGATGTTTTTACCGGAGTAGGTAGTTTTAAAGATGCAACGCATATTAATATTACTAAAAACGATGGAAGTGTAGAAACGATTGAAACGACAAACACTATTATAGCAACTGGTTCTAAACCGGCAAGTTTTCCGTTCATTAAATTAGATAAAAAACGCGTAATTACATCAACCGAAGCGTTGAGTTTAAAAGAAATACCTAAACATTTAGTCGTTATCGGCGGTGGTGTTATCGGTTTGGAATTAGGTTCGGTTTACAAACGATTAGGAGCAGAAGTTTCGGTAATTGAATATATGCCAAATATCATTGGCACAATGGATAAAATGTTATCCAAAGAATTACAAAAAACCTTAAAGAAACAAGGCATTAAATTTTACACCTCACATAAAGTTACCAACGCAGCAACCAAAGGTAAAGAAGTGATAATAAATGCCGAAAATAAAAAAGGCGAACCCGTAGAGTTTAAAGGAGATTACTGTTTGGTTTCTGTAGGAAGAAAACCGTATACAGAAGGTCTAGGATTAGAAAATATAGGTGTAAAAACCGATAATAGAGGTAAAATAGAAACCAACGAATTGTTGCAAACTAATGTAAAAAACATTTATGCTATTGGTGATGTGGTAAAAGGAGCTATGTTGGCTCATAAAGCAAGTGAAGAAGGCGAATTTGTTGCTGAAGTAATTGCAGGACAAAAACCATATATGGATTATAATCTAATTCCCGGAGTTGTTTATACGTGGCCGGAAGTAGCCGCTGTTGGCAAAACCGAAGAACAATTAAAAGAAGCCAAAATTGATTATAAAGTCGGTTCTTTTCCGATGCGAGCACTTGGTAGAGCAAGAGCGAGTATGGATTTAGACGGACAAGTAAAAGTTCTTGCAGATGCTAAAACCGATGAAATTTTAGGTGTACATATGATTGGTGCACGTGCCGCAGATATGATTGCCGAAGCTGTTGTAGCAATGGAGTTTAGAGCATCAAGCGAAGATATTGCCAGAACATCACACGCACATCCAACTTTTACAGAAGCAATAAAAGAAGCTTGTATGGCTGTTGAAAATAGAGCGATACATTCGTAATAAATGGTTAATTAAACTTTAATTTTTTTAAAGAAAGACTATCGGAAACGATAGTCTTTTTTTATAAATTTGTATCTTGCAGACTTTAAATGAAAAAAATTATTTTTAAATACCGATATTTATTCTTTCTCTTTGTATTATTACAGAGTTTTCTTTCTTTTTCTCAAGATGACATTCCTCCAATTCCAAAAATACAAACCAGTGTATATGATTATGCACACTTGTTAAAACCTTCCGAAAAACAGCGTTTAGAACAAAAACTTATTAAATATAATGATACTACTTCAACTCAAATTGTGGTAGCAACCATACCAAGTTTAAAAGGTAAAGACATTGCACTTTATGCAACGGAATGGGCACATAAATGGGGAATAGGACAAAAAGGAAAAGATAATGGAGTCTTTATATTAGTCTCAAAAAACGATAAAAAAGTAACCATAAGAACCGGTTACGGAGTTGAACACAAACTCACTGATGCATATAGCCGTAGAATTATTGAACAGGTTATAAAACCGGAATTTAGAAAAGGAAATTTTTATCGTGGTTTAGATCGTGCTACTACTTATATTATGCAAGCCTTAAATGGTGAATATAAAGGCGT
>JALSLI010000175.1 GCA_026988395.1 Flavobacteriaceae bacterium
CGGAGGAATCGCCGATATATCCAATTATAACGACGGTAAACGTGGTGGAAAAGTACGCGTTAGAGCCAAAATAAAACAACTCGATAAAAAAACGTTGGTTGTAACCGAATTGCCTTTCGGAAATACAACAGGCTCATTAATTAATTCCATTATAAAAGCCAATGAAAAAGGCAAAATAAAGATCAAAAAAATTGAAGATAATACGGCTGCCGAAGTAGAAATACGCATTCATTTGCCTGCCGGAGTATCTCCTGACAGAACAATTGATGCTCTATATTCTTTTACTAATTGTGAAGTTTCCATCTCACCATTATCTTGTATTATTGAAGACAACAAACCTATTTTTATAGGTGTTACGGAAATGCTAAAATTATCTACCGATCAAACTGTTGGGTTAATTAAACAAGAACTCGAAATTCAATTAAACGAATTACAGGAAAAATGGCATTTTGCTTCGTTAGAACGTATTTTTATCGAAAACCGTATCTATCGCGATATTGAAGAAGAAGAAACTTGGGAAGGTGTTATCCAAGCAATCGACAATGGATTAAAACCACATATTAAACACTTAAAACGTGCCATTACCGAAGAGGATATCACTCGGTTAACCGAAATTCGTATTAAAAAAATATCAAAATTCGATATCGATAAAGCAAAACAAAATATTGAAGCTTTAGAAGCCCAAATCACCGAAGTAAAACATCATTTAGAGCATTTAGTCGATTATGTAATCGAATATTTTAAAAATTTAAAAGCCAAATACGGTAAAGGTAAAGAACGAAAAACCGAACTGCGTACTTTTGAAGATATAGAAGCTACAAAAGTAGTTTTACGTAACGCAAAACTATACGTAAACCGCAAAGACGGCTTTATAGGTACAGGTTTGCGTAAAGACGAATTTGTAAGTAATTGCTCGGATATTGATGATATTATCGTGTTTAGAGCAGACGGAAAAATGATGGTTACCAAAGTCGGTTCTAAAACTTTTGTAGGTAAAGACATTATTCATGTTGCTGTTTTTAAAAAAGGCGATAAACGCACCATCTACAATATGATTTATAAAGATGGGAAAACCGGAGTTTCGTATATGAAACGCTTTTTTGTAAGCGGAATTTCAAGAGATAAAGAATACGATTTAACAGCGGGAAATAAAAATTCAAAAGTATTGTATTTCTCTGCCAACCCAAATGGCGAAGCAGAAATCGTTACCGTTTACCTTAGAAATGTAGGCAGTGTTAAAAAGCTAAAATGGGATTTAGATTTTGCAGATCTTGCCATTAAAGGAAGAGGTAGTCGTGGTAATATTGTAAGTAAACTTCCGGTTAGAAAAATAGAATTTAAAGAAAAAGGGAAATCCACCTTAAAACCTCGTAAAATTTGGTTTGATGATACGGTTATGCGATTAAATGTTGATGATAGAGGTGAGTTGTTAGGCGAATTTACTCCAGACGATAGATTACTCGTTATTACTCAAAAAGGAATTGTAAAAACCATCGTTCCGGATTTATCTTTACATTTTGATAATGATATGATTGTTCTCGAAAAATGGAATCCAAACAAACCAATTTCTGCAATTCATTATGACGGAGATAAACAACGATATTACGTAAAACGATTTATGATTGACAATCCAAAAAAGGAAGAAAAAATCATTACCGATCACGACAAATCCTTTTTAGAAATTGTATCTACAGATTATAGACCAATGGCTGAAATTATCTTTTCTAAGCGAAGTTTGGAAAACCAAACCCTTAATTTTGAGGAATTTATTACTATTAAAGGAATTAAAGCTATTGGTAACCAATTAACAACAGAAAAAATAAAACAAGTTAATTTATTAGAATCACTTCCGTACGAAGAAGAAAAAATAAACGATATTGAGGTAAATGATGAAAAAAACATTACGGAAAACCCAACTGATAAGCCTAATGAAGATGACGGACAAATATCCTTATTTGATTAATGCAATCTGATTAACCCAAAATATAAAAAAAAGCCCTTGAATAATTTCAAAGGGCTTTTTCGCAACTAACCAAACTTTATTTTATCTCCTTCTTCGTATGTTTTTGGAAGCAGTATTTCTATTTGTATGTCTTTGTGCTGTATTTCTTTTTACCGATACATTTCTTTTTTTAGAAATATTAGGACTTCTATTTGTCTTTCTAGAACGTGATACATCTGATTTTATTGTTCTATTTGTTCTCTTACTTGGTGTTTTTCTTCTTTCAGATAGACTTCTTTCTCCGTGATTTCTAACAGAAGTATTACGTGTAACTTCTCTCCTACGAATTGTTGTTCCGTTGGAATTTCTATGATTTTCCATAGAACGATTTGCTCTTGTAGTTACGCGATTACCTTCTACACGTCTAGTATTTGAACTCCTTCTTACAGAACGATTTCTTATTTCTGTATTAGTAGCATCGGAATGATTTCTTCTTACCGAAGTTCTTGTTCGTGGAGCTACTCGTCTTGGAATAGATCTTCTTCTTGTAGCAACTTTTGAAGAAGAACGGTAATATGAATTATTCCTTGCTCTACGTCTAAATTCAGTACTATTATAACGATATCTTACCGGACGATAAGCTCTTCGATAAGGTTCATAACTCACAATACAATGATTATAAAGAGGTCTAGCAAAATACGAAACATAAGGTCTGTAATTATAATGACGATTATACACATTTATATATCCTGAACAATAATCATAATTTCCATAATAATTATAATGAACATACAATCCGCCAAACTGAATCAATCTTCTATTTCTGTATCGTATATAAGTGTTTCCAATTCTTGAAATTCTGCCGTAATAATCATAATAAATTGGGATGTCTTCAATTTGAATGATTGCTCCGAAATCATCGTATAAAACATAAGGGTCATAATTAAAACCGGAATTAAACGTAATGTTTACATTTCCTAAATTTACACCTACGGTAATTCCGGGCTGCTCAATAAAAAAATCGAACTCACCATTTTGATACACCATAAAATGCACATTTTCTTCCAGAAAATTAAAAGACTTCCCTTTTCCGTAATAATATCCGTAATCGGAAGTAGTTTCTTTATTTGCAAAAACACTTGCAAATGTGAAAAGAAATAAACTAAATGCTACAAAACTTTTTTTCATAATTGGATTATTTAAAAATTAAACGATACGGATGATTAGCGACATATGTTTAATTAGAAACAAAACACGTGCCAAAAAAATTTATAAGGTTTCCATTTCATTACATATTTTTAACAAACAACAATAAAAAAACATTAAATTTGCTCCGATAATTAAAAAATATTTCCTGATAAATTGTAATAAAACCACTCTAAATAGAGATTTAATTTCTAAGTAGAAAATGAATTTAAACCAAATTAAATACAAATTAAAAAACCTGAGTGTCGTAGAAAAATACATTTATTTGCTTGTTTTAGTGTTTTTTATCACATATTTGGTACAAACCATTCAAATTGCACAAAACAACATCCAAACTAATCTAGTTATCAATTATTTTGGATTGTATGCTGATTTTAAAATGTTTCTTCTTCATTTTTACAGTATTTTTACCTATTCATTTATTCATATACGTTTTTTTCATCTCCTATTTAATCTGATTATCTTGTATTATATAGGTAATTTATTTGTCGATTTTTTTGATGATAAACAATTTCAAATCTATTTTATTTTTGGTGGCATTTTCGGAGGAATTTTCTTTTTGTTGGCCAACCATTTTTTTTTAAATACTACACAAAATATATTAATTGGTGCTTCTGCAAGTATTACGGCAATTTTAGTTGGATTAGCGGTAAAAGCACCTAATTATGAAATTAATCTTCGTTTTATTGGTCATGTAAAACTCTGGATTTTAACTATTATTTGGTTGGCTATTAGCTTTGCCAGCCTGTCCGGAACAAATTCCGGTGGACAAATAGCACATCTCGGCGGTGCCTTTTTTGGATTAATTTATACGTATTTGAAACTGTATTCTATTCCGCTTAAGCGAAAAAAAAACACCTTAAAAACAGTTTATAAAAAATCAGATTACGGTTTAACAAAACATCAAAAAGACCGATTACACCAACAAAAAGTGGATTACTTATTGGATAAAATTAGCAAATCAGGGTATAACAGTCTAACAAAAGCCGAACGCGATTTTTTAGCACGAGCAAGCAAACGATAAAAATGAAAAAGAAATCCATTTTATTGCAAATTATTTGGTTTATAAATTACATTATAGCCATTTTATTGCTATTTGGGTATCTTTTGCCCTATTTTTCACCCAAATTTTTATCAAAATTAAACGTTTTAAGTCTTGCCGTTCCGCCTCTTATTTTTATCAATTTTTTATTCGTTTTATTTTGGTTGATTAAATTAAAACGACAATTTTTACTATCGGCATTGGTTTTAATTTTAGGCTATTTTATCTCCACTCCTTTATATATTATTTCTTCAAAAAATACCAAAAGCAATGATCAAATACGTATAATGAGTTATAATGTACGTCTTTTTAATGAATATAATTGGATAAATGATAACCTGATTTCTAAAAAGATAGCAAAACTTATTCAAGAAGAAAATCCCGATATTTTATGCATGCAAGAATTTCATCCAAATGGTGATGCACTTTTTCATTATCCTTTTAAATACATAAAAACCAGTGATGCAAAAAAGAAATTCGGACAAGCAATTTACTCAAAATATAAAATTATAAATCAAGGTTCTTTAAATTTTGAACACACGCAAAACAATGCTATTTATGTAGATATTCTTAAAGGCAGAGATACGCTTAGAATTTACAATTTACATATAGAAAGCTTAGGATTAAATCCGAATAAAGAAAATTTCGGACAACAAAACAAAGAGAAAATATTAAACCGAATATCACAAGAATTTAAAAAACAACAAGTACAAGTTGAAAAAATTATTGCACACCAAAAAAAATGCAACTATCCTATTTTAGTAGCAGGCGACTTTAACAATACGGCATATTCTTGGACGTATCGTACTTTAAAATCAGATTTTAAAGATTCATTTTTAGAAGCAGGAAAAGGCTTTGGAAAAACTTTTTCTTTAAAAGGACTACCCTTACGGATTGACTTTATTTTTGCCGATAAAATTTTAAAAATAAACCAACACAAAAATTATTCTAAAAAATATTCAGACCACTACCCTATTATGGCTACAATTGGTTTGGACTAAAAAATAAAAACAATGTTTAAATACGGAATTGATAAACTAACAGTAAAAAAAGCAATTGCATTAGCAAACGGTACTTTAAAAGGTATTCTTACCGAAAAAGCAAAACATAAGATAAATACTTGCCGAAAAAAAGTAGAAACAATGGCAAGTTCTAACAAAGCAGTTTATGGTGTAAATACCGGATTTGGTCCTTTATGCGATGTACAAATAACACCCGAAGAAACCGGGAAATTACAAGAAAACCTATTAATTACGCACGCAGTTGGCGTAGGCAAACCTATTGACAAAAAATTATCAAAAATAATGATGATTTGTAAAGTACACGCTTTAAGTCAAGGGTTTTCAGGTATTCGTTTAGAAGTTGTAGAACGCATTCTTTATTTTATTGCAAATGATTTGTTACCCATTGTACCGGAGCAAGGCTCTGTTGGAGCAAGTGGCGATTTAGCTCCACTTTCTCATTTGTTTTTACCGCTTTTAGGCGAAGGTGAATTTTGGATAGACAATCAAATCATCCAAGCAAAAAAAATTTTAAAACAATACAATCTAAAACCAATAAAACTACAAGCAAAAGAAGGTTTGGCACTTATTAACGGCACACAATTTATTTTAGCACATGCTATTTTAGGACTCCACAAAATGAACTATTTATTAGGTTTGGCAGATGTTGCCGGAGCAATGAGTATAGAAGGTTATCAAGGAAGTGTTTCACCGTTTAAAAAGGAACTACACCAAATAAGACCTTTTAAAGGTACCAAAAAAGTAGCCAAACACTTACGTAAATTATTAAACAATTCCGAAAATTTAAACTCGCATAGTGATTGTAACAGAGTGCAAGACCCGTACTCTATGCGATGTATTCCACAAGTACACGGTGCATCTAGAAACGCTTTTTATCATCTTAAAAAATTGGCAACTATCGAGATGAATTCCGTTACCGACAATCCAATTATTTTAAGTGAAACCGAAGCTATTTCAGGTGGAAATTTTCACGGACAACCCTTAGCGATTGCTCTGGATTACGCATCGATTGCTGCTGCGGAATTAGGAAACATTTCAGACAGAAGATCTTATTTATTATTAGAAGGAAAATTCGGTTTACCGAGATTACTAACCGATAAAGGCGGATTAAACTCCGGTTTTATGATTCCACAATACACAACGGCAGCCTTAGTTACCGAAAATAAATCGCTATGTTTTCCGCCATCGGCAGACAGTATCCCTACTTCATTAGGACAAGAAGATCACGTATCTATGGGAAGTATTTCCGGAAGAAAATTTAATCAGATTTTAGGTAATTTAGATAAAATAATTGCCATCGAACTGTTATATACAGCCCAAGCAATGGAATTTAGAAGACCTCTAAAAATGAATGAAATATTGGAAAAAAACCATCAAATAATTCGTGAAAAAGTAAAAAAACTAGAAGAAGATCGACTTTTAAAAGATGACATTCAAGCAATTATTGATTTGGTTGAAGATAGAAAATTTTCGGTTTAACCAAAAAAAAGTAAAAAAACTTGTAATTTTACCACGTAAAGCATAAATTCTAACTAAAATGAAAAACATACCAAGTGTAGATTTAACCGATTTTTTATCGGATGATCCAAAAAGAAAACAAAAATTTGTCGATGAAATTGGTAAAGCATATTCCGAAATAGGTTTTGTTGCCTTAAAAGGACATTTTTTATCCGATGAATTATCTGAAAAACTCTACAAAGAAGTAAAAGCATTTTATGCTTTACCGCAAGAAATAAAAGACAAATATGAAATCGAAGGTCTTGGTGGACAACGTGGTTATACCGGTTTTGGTAAAGAATCTGCCAAAGGAAGAACAGAAGGCGATTTAAAAGAATTTTGGCATTTTGGACAAGAAGTGGAAGACGACGAAAAAATTCAAGATACATATCCTAAAAACGTACAAGTTACTGAAATTAAAGATTTCAACAAAATAGGAATGGAAGTTTATCGCCAATTGGAAAAAACCGCAACCTATGTTTTAAAAGCTTTAGCTTTATATATAGGTTTAGACGAAAATTTCTTTGACCCTTATGTGCATAACGGCAACAGCATTTTACGTCCGATTCATTATCCGCCAATCGTTGGCGAACCAAAAGGAGCTGTTCGAGCTGCGGCTCACGGTGATATAAATTTAATTACCTTATTAATGGGAGCTTCAGCTGCCGGTTTAGAAGTACAAACCAAAGATGGCGAATGGATTCCGGTAACGGCATTACCCGAGCAATTGGTTGTAAATGTTGGTGATATGTTAGAACGATTAACTAATAACAAACTCCGCTCTACCATTCATCGAGTAGTAAATCCGCCAAAAGAAGATTGGGATAAACCCAGATATTCCATACCGTTTTTCACGCATCCAAAATACGAAATGTCCTTAGCATGTTTACCGGAATGTATCGATGAAAACAATCCGAAAGCATACGAAGATATCACGGCAGGTGAATTTTTAAACGAACGCTTACGCGAATTAGGATTACTAAAATAAAGGTGTAATGGAAAATTCTAGTCCAACAACATTAATGATTTCCGGAATGACTTTTGCCGCATTTTCTATTAAATTAATGGAGAATTATCCGTTTTTCGCATATGCAGCAATTGGTTTAGGAATTTTATTTTTTATTATGGGAATTGTAAAATACATTAAACAACGAAACGATTTTATCTAAAATGGCAAAAAAGAAATTAAACAGTTTATCCGATTTGGGAGGTTTTGTTTTTTCAACAAATGACAAGGAAGATTTTTCTAAATTTAATACTTCTTCTGATGAAGAATTAGCAAATAACGAGCAATATTTAGAAGCACATTTTTCAAACAAAGGAAGAGGCGGAAAAACCGTAACTGTAATTAAAGGATTTGTTGGTTCTGAACAAGATTTAAAGCAATTAGGTAAAATGCTTAAACAAAAATGTGGTGTTGGTGGTTCGGTAAAAGATGGTGAAATTATTGTCCAAGGAAACTTTAGAGACAAAATTATTGAAATCTTAAAAAAAGAGCATTATAATGTAAAGCGTGTTGGAGGGTGATTTTTTTTGTAAAATTCACATAATTAAA
>JALSLI010000176.1 GCA_026988395.1 Flavobacteriaceae bacterium
ACACACATAAAAAAATCGCTACAGGAGCATTACAGCATAAATTTGGTTTCTATATCGAAGAGCTCTCTGAACTAATTCAAAAAGGCAAACAATATAAAAATGTAAATGTCATCGGACTTCATTTTCATATAGGTTCTCAGATAATTGATTTATCTGTTTTTAAAGAATTAGCAAAAAAAGCCGGTAAAATAAACAAGCTGTTTTTAGATGCAAATTACGATATCAAAATTTTAAATATGGGAGGAGGATTAGGTGTGGATTATAAAAATGCCAAGTCCAATAAAATGCCTGATTTTAAAACATACTTTTCTATATTTAATGTATTTTTAGAAAGAAATTCTAATCAAGAAGTTCATTTTGAATTAGGCAGATCATTAGTCGCCCAATGTGGAAGTTTAATCACAAAAATACTTTATACAAAAAAAAATTCGATTAAAAATTTTATTATCGTAGATGCCGGAATGACAGATTTGATTAGACCTGCATTATATAATGCAAAACATTACATAGAAAATATAACTTCAACTAAAAAATATGAAAGATATGATGTTGTTGGTCCTGTTTGCGAAACTTCTGATGTTTTTTCTAAAAACATAACGCTAAATTCGTGTTCACAAGGTGATTTAATAAAAATATATACAACCGGAGCTTATGGTGAAGTAATGACTTCAAACTATAATTTAAGAGAAAAACCCAAGTCTATTTTTATAAATAGATTGCAAAAAGTAGTATAAAGCATAAAAGGTTGTTTGCAAATAAATGCAAACAACCTTTTAATTAACCAAACTTAATACTAACCTAATCTACCCAATCTGCAACAAACAAATTGGTGTCATGTGTGCCATGGTTATTTCGGTTAGAAGAAAAAACCAATTTTTTACCGTCGTTAGAAAACATCGGAAAGGCGTCAAAAACTTTGTCATATGTAATTTGTTCTAATCCGCTACCATCTACATTAATCATAAATAAATTGAAACCGTCATGTTTCTTTTTATGATGATTGGTAGAGAAGATAACTTTTTTTCCGGAAGGATGAAAAAACGGAGCCCAATTAGCAGAACCTAAATCCGTTATTTTCTTTAAATCACTACCATCTACATTACATACGTATAATTCCATATTTGTTGGCATTACTAAATTCTGAGCCAATAAATCTTTATATTCTTTAATTTCTTCCGGAGTTTTTGGTCTAGAAGCTCTAAAAATTAATTTTGTTCCGTCAGGCGAGAAAAAGGCACCACCATCGTAACCTAATTGATTGGTAACTTGTTTTACATCGCTACCATCCAATTTCATAGTGTATAATTCTAAATCGCCACTTCGCATAGAAGTAAAAACGATTAAATCTCCTTTTGGTGATACCGTTGGTTCGGCATCATATCCCGGACTATTGGTTAATTGTTTAACGATATTTCCTTTTAAATCGGTTACAAAAATATCAAAGCCTTTATAAACAGGCCAAATGTATTTACCTCCGTGATCTTCTTTTTTTGGTACCGGCGGACAATTAACATCTGCCAAATGTGTAGATGAATAAACAATAGTAGAATCTCCCGGCATAAAATAACTACAAGTAGTTCTTCCTTTTCCGGTACTTACCATAGGTGGAATTGTTTTATCATCCTTTAACGGATTTTTTAAATCATAAACAAAAATTTGATCACAATTTACTCCCCAATGATTTGAAGCTTGAAAGACCAGTTTACTATCATCAAAACTCCAATATGCTTCAGCATTATCACCTCCAAAAGTAAGTTGTTTAATGTTTTTAAGGTGTTTTTCTTCTTTATAGTGTATTTTATCCACAATTTTTGTGGCACCGGATTTTCCATCTTTTTTAGCACTTTCTTTTTTATCAGATTTACATCCAATAGTTAAAAGTGAAAAAATACCGATAAAAAATAGAATATGAATTTTCATTTGATTTCTGTTAGAGACGGCAAAAGTACTGGTAAGAAACGATTAAAAATAACGTTAAAAGAATATAGAATCACGCTAAAAGGTTTTTTTAGATAAAATATTCTAATTTGTTAAATATACCATAACTTTGCATCCTTAATTATGGCAAAAATAGGTAATATAGATTTAGGCGAATTCCCACTTTTACTAGCTCCAATGGAGGATGTTAGTGATCCGCCGTTTAGAATACTTTGCAAAGAGCAAGGTGCTGATGTGGTTTATACCGAATTTATTTCAAGTGAAGGACTTATTCGCGATGCGGCAAAAAGTGTGATGAAATTAGATATTTACGAAAAAGAACGTCCTGTTGGTATTCAGATTTTTGGTGCAAATCTTGATTCGATGCTTAAAACCATTGAAATTGTTGAAGCATCAAAACCGGATTTTATCGATATAAATTACGGTTGTCCGGTTAAAAAAGTAGTTAGTAAAGGTGCCGGAGCAGGTATTTTAAAGGATATTCCGCTAATGGTAAAATTAACCGAAGCAATGGTAAAACACACCAATTTACCAATCACCGTAAAAACACGTTTGGGTTGGGATTATGAATCCATTCATATTGTTGAAGTAGCCGAGCAATTACAAGATGTTGGAGCAAAAGCCATTGCAATTCACGGTAGAACCAGAGCTCAAATGTATAAAGGTGAAGCTGATTGGCAACCAATTGCAGATGTAAAAAACAATCCGCGTATGCACATTCCTGTTTTTGGTAACGGTGATGTAGATTCACCTGAAAAAGCAATGTTAATGCGTGATAAATACGGATTAGACGGTGCAATGATTGGTAGAGCTTCCATAGGTAATCCTTGGTTTTTTAAGGAAGTAAAACACTTTTTTAAAACCGGTGAATATTTGCCAAAAGCAAGTTTAACCGAACGTGTAGCCATGGCAAGAAGGCATTTAGAGTTAGCTGTTGCTTGGAAAGGAGAGCGTTTAGGAATAGTAGAAACCAGAAGGCATTATACCAATTATTTTAAAGGAATTCCTAATTTTAAGCAACATCGTTTAAAATTAGTTACAACAGATGATTTGCAGGATTTATATCTTGCATTTGATGAAATACTTCAAAAATTTAGTTAAAAAACAAAGAAAATGAAACAGATAATAATGATATTTTTGGTTTTGAGTTTGCAATCATGCTATCATCCAACCGAAATTCAAAAAGATTTTGGATGTACCGATAAAATTTCGATAAATGATGCGATAATGATGCAAGATTTCCAGAAGAAATTTGAATTAATGGTGCCAAAAAAATGGGCAACTAAATTATTTTATAACGAATATCAAACCAGTTTGATGACGGCAGATTCTTTACAACCATTAACCAAATCCTTTATTTTAGATGTGTCTTTAAATAACGGCGAGTTAAAAGTGGATGATAACATCAAAAATACGGTAATTCGCAACATTATTTCAAAAGAACATTTGCGAATTAAGAAATTTAAAGTCGGTAAATTTCATAACAAACCAAGTGTTTGGCTTTTAGCCGAAGGAACTCGCAACAATATGCCATTTCATCTTTTTAAAGTACTCTCTAAAAAAGATGAAACTACGTATTATCAAATTGAAGCACAAATTTATGGCGATAGTTTGGTAAATAAACGCGTTTGTAAGGTGATTTCTATGTTAGAGACTTTAAAAGAAGTCCCTAAAAAATAATTTTTTTAGTATATTCGTGCTTTTCAAAGAATTAATTTATGGAAAAATTATCGGTTTCGCAAATTATTTCAAAAATAAATAACGAAGAATCTTTTTCGGCTGTTGCTGAGGATTATTCCTTTACGTTAAAAATTGATCAATACGTTCCTTATGTTTGTGCTGCTGTTCACGATGGGCATCAATTTAGAAAAGAACTTTGGAACAAATGTTTGCATACCGAATATGAACGTTGGTACGAAGAAGATCCCAAAACCAAAAAAATGGTTGAAAATCATCCAATTATACTTGCAGGACGCGATTCCAGATTTGAATATGATTTAAACCGCGATCCTGAAAACGCTATATACGAAGATGCTTGGGGGAAAAAACTGTGGAAAGAACCGTTAACCAATTCCGAAAAGGAAAAAAGCCTTAATAAACACCATAATTTTTATAAAGTAGTCGATGCTTTAATCGCTAAATTAGAACAAAAATTTGGCGTTGTAGTTGTTTACGATATGCATTCGTACAATTGGCAAAGATGGGAGCGAGAAGTTCCGGTTTTTAACATCGGAATCTCTAATGTGGATCAAAAAAGATTTGATGAGACTATTAAAATTTGGCGAAAAAGCTTAGAAGAAATAAAATTGCCAAACAACATAAAAACAAGTGCTAAAATTAATGATGTTTTTAAAGGAAATGGTTATTTTTTAAAGCATATTACACATAAATTTGATAATACCTTGGTTTTAGCAACCGAGGTAAGCAAAATTTATTGCAATGAATTGGAGGAAATTATCTTTCCGGAAGTCGTAGATACCATCCAAAAAGAACTTTCGGTTAGATTAAAAGATCACGCATTAGAATTTTATAATAAACACAAAAACAACTAACGAATGGAAGCGATTAAGCAAAAAGAAAGTATTGTTTTAAAAATTGATAAAGAATTAGATATTTTAGTTAAAAAGATTGAACTCTTAAATTATATTAATCCGTTAAATATTCAAACGGAAAAAGAACGCTTCTTTAAATCTAAATTTACCCAAAATCCACATTTTGTTTATCCAAAAGTTGATTTTGATGCTTTTGCTCTACAACGTGCTTTATTTGCTTTGCCAATTGAAGAAATTAAAGATGAGGTTTTACATCAACTATACGAAGATATTATTTATGATTATTCCGGTTTAATCGAATGTATTACAACCATTGGTCACGGAAAGAAATTCTATTACAATTCCCTTCGATCTTTTGGAACACCAACCGAAAAAGATGTGCAAAATGCCAATTTTATTTTACATTTTAAAGATGAAAAAGACAGTGTTAAATCTTTACCAAGATTTGATGTCTATGAAACCGAAAAATTGTTTAGAGAGTATTCTAAACGCTATGATTTTGATTATAAAATAATACATTCCGATAAATTATCGGCAATTGCCATGGTTTTAAGTAATGATCAAACTTTAGTTTTAAATAAAAACTATACTTTTTCACAAACTGATATTGCTATTTTAACCAATCATGAAATAGGTGTGCATATGGTAACTACGATGAATAGTTTGTTAAATCCGTTAAAAATCTTTTCACACGGATTTCCAAATAATGTAGAAACTCAAGAAGGTTTGGCAGTTTTTAGTGAATATATGTCTAATAGCCTAACCTTAGAACGCTTAAAAGTCTTAGCATATCGCGTAATTGCTGTAAATAGTTTGGAAAAAGGATACGACTTTGTGCAAACCTTTAAATTGTTAAATACACAATATAATTTAGACGAGAATACTGCTTTTAAAATCACATTACGCGTACATAGAGGTGGAGGTTTTACCAAAGACTACTTGTATTTAACAGGATTGCGAAAAATATATACATTTTATCAAAAGAATAAGAATTTAACACCGTTGTTATCCGGAAAAACATCTTTAGAATATTTAGAGCATATTAACTTCTTGTATGCTAATAAGTTTGCAGTAACACCAAAATACATTACTGATTCCTATCAAAACAATAATAATCACAATAAAAAATTGGATTTTATCTTAGAAAATTTGGTGTAGTTGTTTTTTTTTGTAACTTTGGTTGTAATATTAACCTAATTATTAACAATTTAAAACCAAACTTATGAAAAAAACATTACTATTTTTAACATTTTCTTTAATCTGTTTTTTGGGATTTTCTCAATTTTCTGAAGATTTTGAAAGTGGCACTTTTCCACCAGCAGGTTGGATGATTTTTGACAATGGAATTGGTACAGTTGAATCTTGGACGGAAGCAGGAACTACAAATCATTATGCAAAAATTAAATATGAAAATGTAGCATCAGGAACAGCAGAAGATTGGTTGGTAACTTCACAGTTTACGGTAGATGCCGCCTATCCTATTTTAGGATTTGATAATGCAGATTATTTCACTTCTGATTACGGTTCTATTTATACTGTTCGTGTGTCAACAGCTTCTCAAAATACAGCTTCTGATTTTACGGTTGTAGATACTCAAACAGAAGCAGATCTTACGCATCAAACCTTTTCTAAACACTATGTAGATTTATCTGCCTATATTGGTCAGCAGGTATATATTGCTTTTGTTATGGCAAATGACAATGGTGATTATTGGTTTATTGATAATATTTTAATGGAAGCAAATTTAACCGCTCCTAATCCTGTTGTTTTATTAACACCTCAAGACTCTGCTACAGATGTAGCTATTGATACAGCAGATAATAATGCAGATGGAAATCCGGATATGGCTGTTGCTTTTGATTGGGATCCACCTGCAACTGGTGATCCTGCTACTTCATATGAGATTTATTTAGGAGATGCTGCAAACAATATGACATTATTAGGTGAAACAGCTAGTGATAATGTAACGATAACAGGAATGGCATATAGTACGACATATTATTGGAGTATCGTTGCCAAAAACAATGGAGGTACTGCTACAAACTCTCCTGTTTGGAGTTTTACTACTGAGGCTGATCCTACGGCTAATATAGCTTCTAATGAAATAGTAGATTTTAATTATTTTTATGCAGGTAATGCATTAACTGTTAAATCTAATTCAAATATTTTCAATTCCATTTCAGTAGTTGATATAACAGGTAAAACGATTTTATCCAAAAATCTTCATTCTTCTAATGAAACAATTTCAATGTCAAATGTTTCAGAAGGCTTGTATATTGCAAAAGTAACTACGCAAGATAATAAAGTGAAAACATTTAAATTTATTGTAAGATAATACCCAAACTATCTTAAAAACTACTTCAAAGCATCCAGTAAAATACTTACCGGATGCTTTGTTTTTTTACCCGTTCCATCAGTTATCTGATGTCGGCAACTTGTACCGGAAACAGCGATTTCCACATTTATTTCTTGACTTTTTATTTTCTTAAAAACCGAATTTTCACCAATTTGCATACTAATAGCATAATGTTCTTTTTCGTAGCCAAAAGCTCCTGCCATACCACAGCAACCTGTATTTAAAATGGTAACTTTGTGGTTTTTTGGTATGTTAAGCATCTTAAAAGAAGCTTCCGATGTAGAAAGTGCTTTTTGATGACAATGTGTATGGATTTTTATGATTTTTTCGCTTTCGCGGAATTGTCTTTCGGTAATACAACCTTTATCAATTTCATTGGCAATAAATTCTTCTATCGTAAAAGTGTTTTCGGAAAGTTTTTTTGCTTCCACAGCTTTATCTGCCAAACGAAGATATTCATCTCTAAAACTCAATATTGCAGATGGCTCAATACCAATTAAAGGAACTTCTTTTGATATTAGTTTGCTAAAAACAGCAATGTTTCTATTGGCAAGTTTTTTGGCTTTTTTTAAGTATCCTTTAGATATTTCCGCTCTGCCGCTTTGATAATGCGTTGTATAAAGAACTTGATATCCTAATTTTGTTAGTAGCATAAAAGCGTCTTTGCCTAATTCTACATCATAATTATTAGTAAATTCGTCTATAAAAAGATACACTTTTTTAGTCGTTTCTTTTATATTTTGTTGTTCTAGCCAAGCTCTAAAGGTTTGTTTTTTTGGTTTCGGTAAATTTCTTTTAACAGCAATTCCCATACTTTTTTTAAACAATTTAGATTGAATTATGGCATTTGCGATTTCCGGGAAAAGCCTTGCCAATTTTAAAAAAAATGAATTTTTTACAAATAAAAAATCACGCAAAGGTCTTTTGTTATCTTTGTAAAATTGATATAAAAATTCCGATTTTAAAATAGAAACATCTACATTACTCGGACATTCATTTGAGCATCCTTTACAAGAAATACATAAATCAAATACTTCTTTTAAAGCAACGTTGTTAAATTTATATTTAGCAGTAGATTCATTTAAAATTTCGCGTAAAGCATTTGCTCTGGCTCTTGTTGTGTCTTTTTCGTTTTTTGTTGCTCGATAACTTGGACACATAACGCCTCCGGCATTTACAGGTTTTCGGCAATCGCCCGAACCGTTACATTTTTCCGCCAAGTGTTTGATGTCTATATTATCGTTAAAATTATATAAGGTTTTACCTGTTGTGCATTTAGAGAATACTAATTTTCAAATTGTTAATATTTCTACCAAAGATAAACTTATTTATGTATTGGATGATTGTTACAGCAGTTATT
>JALSLI010000177.1 GCA_026988395.1 Flavobacteriaceae bacterium
ATACCTCGCTTAGTTTATTAACCGAAATATTAGATATTCCATCACCAAAAGATGATATAGACGGCAGCCAAGTAGCACAGGTATATTACCAAGAAAAAAATATTAAACGAATTGTAGATTATTGCGAAAAAGACACCGTAGCCGTTGCACAACTCTTATTACGGTTTAAAAATGATCATTTATTAACCAATGACGAAATAATCGTTGTAAAATAAAAACCTATTTTTGCAAAAAAATATTTATGCACGATATTGTAAATTTCTTTTTAGAACCGTATCAAAACGCACCGATTCAAAACATCATTTTAGAAATTATTGCTGCTACTCTTGGTGTTCTCAGTGTAATTTTTGCAAAGAAAGAAAATGTTTTGGTTTTTCCTACCGGAATCATAAGTACCTCCATTTATATTTATCTCTTGTCACAATGGAGTTTATACGGCGATTTAATTATCAATATTTATTACACAATAATGAGTATTTATGGTTGGTATATGTGGACTAGAGTGATTGATGAAAAAACAAAAAAACACTTACCGATTAGCAGAACAACTCAAAAAGAAAAATTAATTGCTTTTGTGATTTTTATAACTGCATCTGCATTTGTGATTTTTATTTATCGATATTATAATGTGATGCCAAACAACTTAAATTTCTTTGAAAGTGCCAATTATGCATACCAAAATTTAACCAGTGGCGATTTAAGTAAATTCCGTAAAGCCGTACCGTTTTTAGATACGTTTACAACTGCAGCTGCCTTTGTGGCTATGTGGCTAATGGCAATTAAAAAAATAGAAAATTGGACTTTTTGGATTGCAACCAACTTAGTTTCCATACCTTTGTATTTTGTAAAAGGATACGGTTTTACCGGAATTCAATATCTTATATTTTTAATATTGGCAATACAAGGTTATAAACAATGGAAGAAAATCTTAAACAAGAAAAAGCAAATGTTGTAAAAGTCGTTTTATTTGGACCGGAATCTACCGGAAAAACAACGCTTTCACAACAATTGGCTAGACATTATAATACAGTTTGGGCTCCGGAATATGCTCGTGAATACCTACAAGATAAATGGAATAACACACGTAAAACTTGTGAAGCATCAGATATAATTCCTATTGCTGTAGGACAGATGAAACTGGAAAATAATTTGGCAAAAAAAGCAGATAAAGTACTGATTTGTGATACCGATTTACTTGAAACAAAAGTTTACTCACAAGAATATTATGGCGGATTTGTAGATAAAAAACTGGACAAAGCTGCAAAAGAAAATCAGTATGATTTATATCTATTAACCTATATCGATACACCTTGGGAAGCAGATGATTTACGCGACAGACCAGAACAACGAGAAGAAATGTTCCATGCTTTTGAACAAGCCTTAAAAGATCATAACAAAAATTATATTCTACTAAAAGGTGATAAAAAAACACGACTAAAAAAAGCCGTAAAAGCAATCGATAAAATATTAGCTGAAAAAGATAATCTAGATTCTTTTTCAGAAAACTTAGAGGATATTGATATGCATTTTATGCACCAAAACGAGGATTCCAACAATATGTACTAATGCATAGAGAAAAGCTACTTACCGAACTTCAATTTCAAGCTTCACGTAGTAGCGGTGCCGGCGGACAACACGTAAATAAAGTTTCTTCTAAAATAGAATTGCGTTTTAATATTGTAGATTCTTCCGCTTTAAGCGAAGATGAAAAAAACTTATTATTAGATAAATTACAAGCAAAATTAAATAAAAACAACGAACTGATTCTTACTTGCCAAGAAAGCAGAAGCCAACATAAAAACAAAGAAATTGTCGTTTCAAAATTGTTTGTATTGCTAAAAAAATCACTTCATATTCCCAAAAAAAGAAAACCTACAAAGCCAAATAAACAAGCTATTAAAAAACGTTTAGAGAAAAAAGCTAAACAAGCTCTAAAAAAAGAAAATCGTAAAAAAATACGTCTTTAATTTATGTATAAAATAATCTTTTCCATTCTTTTAATTTTTTCGCTTTTCACAATTAAAGCGCAAACAAATACCTTTAAAAACGGCGATCTTTTGTTTCAAGATTTAGACTGTGGTGCTTTGTGTGATGCTATTGAAAATGCCACATTTAAAGATAAAAATTACAAAATATCACATATGGGAATTGTTTGGATTAAAAATGACTCAATTTACGTAATCGAAGCATTTAACGGTGTAGAAAAAACACCTTTAAACCAATTCTTAGACCTAAGTAAAACAACTCAAAACAAACCAAGAGTGGTACATGCCAGATTAAAAAAAGAGTACCAAAAATATATTCCGGCTTTTTTAAACCGTTTAAAACTTCAATTAGGCAAAGCTTATGATACGGAATTTAAGCTATTCAATAACAAATATTACTGTTCAGAATTAGTATATGAAACCTTATTAGATGAAAATGAAAAACCCATATTTAAGGTAAAACCGATGACCTTTAAAAATAAAAATACCAAAAAATTTGATCAAGCTTGGATTGGCTATTTTAAAAAACAAGATATCCCAATTCCGGAAGGTAAATTAGGATGTAATCCTGCCGATTATATGCAAAGCAACTTAATTGATATTCTTTATTTTTATTACTAAAATTAAGTTGCAATTAGATAGTTTTTAACTATTTTTGTATTTAGAATCATTCTAATTAACAAAATGGATATACTTAAAATACGTAACGATTTTCCGATACTGCACCAAAAAATAAACAACAGAGATTTGGTATATTTCGATAATGCTGCAACAAGCCAAAAACCTAAAGAAGTTATTGATGCTATTGATACGTATTATAAAACTATCAATTCTAATGTACATCGAGGCGTACATACGCTAAGTCAACTCGCAACGGATGCTTACGAAAAAACACGTAATAAACTGCAGCAATATTTTAATGCCAAACACGCTTACGAGATTATTTTTACCAGAGGCACAACCGAAAGTATAAACTTGCTGGCAAGTAGTTTTACACCCTTAATAAACAAAGGCGATGAAATTATTATTTCGGCATTAGAGCATCATTCCAATATCGTTCCTTGGCAGATGTTATGTGAAAGAACCGGTGCTATATTAAAAGTAATTTCGATGAATAAAAAAGGAGAATTACAAATGGATGCATATAAAAAATTGCTTTCCGTTAATACGAAGATTGTATCTGTAAATCACGTTTCCAATGCCTTAGGAACTATTAATCCAATTAAGGAAATTATCGATTTGGCTCATCAATACAACGCAGTTACGATAATCGACGGAGCACAAGCAACACCACATATGCAAGTGAATTTTCAAGAATTAGATTGCGATTTTTATTGTGCTTCGGCACACAAAATGTACGGTCCAACAGGAATTGGCTTTCTCTACGGAAAGGAAAAATGGTTGCACAAATTACCTCCTTTTCATGGTGGTGGCGAAATGATTAAAGAAGTCACTTTTGAAAAGACAACTTATGCTGATTTGCCCTTTAAATTTGAAGCAGGAACACCAAATATAGAAGCAGGAATCGCTTTTGGAACTGCCTTAGATTACATCCAAAATATTGGAATAAAAAACATTGCTGAATACGAAAATGAACTTTTAAAATACGCAACAGATAGAATACAAGAAATTGACAACCTCACTATTTATGGTACTTCTGAAAAAAAAGCGAGTGTACTCTCTTTTAACCTTAACGGAATTCATCCTTTTGATGTTGGAAGTATCATCGATAAATTAGGCATTGCTGTTAGAACCGGACATCATTGTACGCAACCTATTATGCAATTTTATAACATTCCCGGAACTGTTAGAGCATCTTTTGCTTTTTACAACACCAAAGAAGAAATTGATCGTTTTATCGAAGCAGTAAAACGTGCTCAACAAATGTTATCGTAATCTTCTTACAATACCAACACTTACCCTTTATCAACAAAGGATTAATTTTCTCTACAATCGTAACTTTTCTTTTATAATAGTTGCATCATTAATCACAAAAGGCGTTGGCATCATCGTCTCATCACGATTATTTTCTACCTTTAAAAGCGGATTTTTATACAAGTCATAAGCAGATTCATACAAATCAATTTCCGGAATTTCATTTTTTGGTATTGAAAATTCTAAATCAACTGTTTCCTTTGGCTTTGTATAATGGTAGGTAAGAATTGTTTTACGATTTTTTGTATCAAAAGCACTTTTTTTATGATGAGAAATCGACTCTCCATTCACTTTAAAATCATTAAAATGTATGGTGTTTTGTGCGATTAATTCCAAACGATTTGCTTTTCGTTGTGGTGTAATTTGTATATGAATATTGCGATTATTTCCTATAATTGTGTCTTGTAAAATTTGCACAACAGGATTTGCTATTGCCACAAAATCAGTTTCTTTATACAGCTTAAAGTTTGTTTGATATTTACTCGCCGGTGATGTCTTTAAAAAAGTTCCTTTGGTTGGTTCTTCTGATAAATATGGTTTGTTAAAACTGTTTACACGGTTGTCATAACTGGCAAAATACGCTTTATGGTTATCTACATCTTTAAAATAAACCAAGCTTACCGGTTGTTTTCTGTCTTTGGTATAATTTGCTTTAAATGAAGCTCCTACAAAAGTTAATAAACTTAATGCTAAAAATAAAATTGCCCATTTTTTAGTGTTGCGATACGATTTAAAAACCGGCACAAACAAACCAAAAATAAAGACTATTAAAAAAGCACTAATTCCTAACATTTTAAGTCCTAAGCCTACGGGAAACATTTTAACCAACGGACTAAAAACTATTAAAATTGGAATTAAAATAAATGTTGTCATTAATAGTTTTGTGGATTTATTATAATTTGTAAATAACAAAATTGCCAACACTAACAATCCTAAATAAATAGGAAAAATAAAAAAACCTGCACCCTGTAATTTTAACAGAAAGAAAAAATTTAAAATTCCCCAAAGGAATAAAGGAGCTACCAATAAATTAGCAGCAGAATGTAGTTTTAAATATCGTTTATAAATAAACAATGAAATTGCCAACGTCAACATTGCAAAAGCGAAAATATACAAATGACCGTTATAAGTAAAACCGTGTAAAATATCATTGTATTGCGGATAAATTAGCAACAATAATTTCCAGCCAAATGTTGCTATTAAAACTGAAAGCACTAATGAACTTAAAAAAGGTACAAATCCGGCAAACATTGCTCTTGTAGTTAATTTATGTTGTTGAACACCACGATAAGTTATTATTAAAAACAAAACAAAAGCCAAAATAAATAACGGAATATTCCAAGAAAAAGGGTAATTTATCAAACCCATTTTAGGGTAATTAAAATAAATATTATCTTGCTTGCTATTCAGGTTATCTAAATTTGCATTGGCAAAATAATGCAACAAGTTAAATAAATAATCACCTTGTTGCTCTAAGGTGTTTCTATCTAAACGATCATAAGTATCTTGTGCAGTGTGATAATCAAAATGATCATCAATAAAGGCAAAATTAAAACCGTTTATGTTGCCATCTTCTCTAAAAACTGTTAAATCGGTATCATTAGGCAACATTTTATAAATACTGTACATTAAGGAATTAGCAACCGGAAAATTTGGTTTTGCTTTGTTAAAAGCTTTGATTAAATTTTTATTTCCACCATTTGTTTCTAGGAGCATATAACTTGGGCCTCCACTTCCTCTGGCTTCAAAATTAAGCACCAAACCTACATTTTTAATCCAATCGTTTTTATTCACAAATGCATCAGCACCTAAAAGTCCGAGTTCTTCGGCATCAGAAAAAAGGATGATAACATCATTTTTAGGTTTTGGATTTGATGCTAAAAAGGCACGAACTCCTTCTAAAATAGCTACAACACCACTTCCGGCATCACTAGCACCAAAAGAAGAATGCGGTTGCGAATCATAATGTGATAATAATAAAAGAGCCTTTGCATTAGCATCGGTTCCTTTAATTTTAGCGTATATGTTTTGTGTTTTAGCAGCTGCTCTCCATTTTTTATTAATACCTAATTGATCTTGCTCTTGGACTTCTAAACCCATTTTCTGCAATTCATTTTTTAAATATTCTTTTACATTTTGATGTTCTTTTGTGCCAACATAATGTGGTTTTGCAATCATTTTTGATAAATAATGTAAAGCTCTGTCGGTTGAAAATTGCTCCTTTGGTGTTTGATTATCGGAAATTTTACTTGGCAGCAAAGAAGTAAAAGCATAATAAACAATAAAAACCAAAATTAAAAAGGATAAAATAGGTGTGTATTTTGATTTCATAATTTCAGGGTTTTAGGTTAATCGCGTTTTATTAATAAGTAATATTCATCTTCTAAAGGCAAATATCCTTGGTCATAGATGTAAAAATACGTTTTTCCTGCTTTAGTTGTATAAATTGAGGTAAAAAAATTAAAATCAAAATTATTTCCTATCAATTTTGATCTGGTAATTTTGGTTTTTCCGGAAACGTTTAGCTTTGAAAGAATATTGTAATTTTTCCGTAAACGATTATTGGTGTTTCTAATGAGATTCTTACTAGCGCGATTTAAACGATTGTTATAAGTATTACGACAATAATCAGAGCAGAATTTTTTATCAATTCTCCCTCTTAAAATCTGATTACACTCTAAACATGTTTTGTTTTCCATCTATGGTAATACTATGTCTGCACCCAATTATGACTTAATTTAATTTTACTAATTTGAGCTGTTGACACGTTATATTTCGTTGCTAATTTTAAAAGTGTTGGATAGCCGGCATCTATTTCTACTTCTCTTTTAATTTCAATGATTTGTTCATCGGTTAAAGTAGATGGCATTTCATGATACTTTCCTTCGTAATAATAATAATGTTTTTCACGATGAAATTCTTGAAGACCTTTATAGTCCAACCATTTTAAATTTTTATAATGATTGTTATAATGATTATAATCTTTATGCACACAAAAGTTGTAGTCGGGTTTTTTCTTTTTAACAAAAAGCCCGCCTACAGCTCTATGTACAGGATATGTTTTATAATTCTTTGTAGTGTCTAAATATTTAAAAACAAAAACTCCATTTTTAAGTTCTAAATTTGCTAAACGAAAAGTATTATCGTCAAAATTGCGAATTCGAACTCTCCCAAAATCGGATATATAAACTCGTTGCCTAGCAGTCTCTAGTGCTTCTTTTAAAAAAATTTCTTTCCAGTTTTCGTTTTTAAATATATTTTCCAAGGCTAATAATCGGTTACATGACCCCAGTTTTCACCACTTCTAATTCGGTATAATTGCATGGTAGAAATACCAAATTGTTTTGCAATTATCTTCATCTTTGTGCGTCGTTTAGGATCAAAGATTTTACGTTTAATTAATTTTACTTTTTCTTCGTTTAATTTGTAGTTCTTGTGATTACGCATACCGGCAATTCTAACAGGATTACTCATTTGGTGTTTGGTTAACTCCGATCGGTTTACCCATTTTAAATTATCTGCATGATTGTTTTTAGGATCATGATCTATATGAATCACAAAATTTTTACCTTCCGGCTTTTCACAAAATAGGGATGCTACTGCTCGGTGTACATAAAAAGAACCTGCACTTCCACCTGATTTATAAAAAAAGAACATCTGAAATTTGTTTGCGTGAACAAAATTTGACAATCTAAATTCTTTTTGGTGTGGCTTCTTTCTTTTTACTCTACCAAAATTTGAAACCCAAATTTTTTCGACGCTATGGTCGCAATCATTGAGGAGGAAGGGTTTCCATTCTTCGTTTCGATACATTTTTTCCATTGTATTCAATATTTTAAAGGGATTAATAAATAGTTGTTAGTGCGGTAAAATTACAAAAAAATATTAAAAAACCAAATTTTTAACCATATTTATTACGATAATTCAAGACCGTTGCAAAATAATCAACTTCTAAATTATTTTTAATTTTTGAGATTTTTTTATAAATTTTTGAGATTTTTTCTTATTTTCTCTCTTTATTTTGGGGTATACAACTTTATTTT